>DATFLA010000493.1:0-2197 GCA_035268305.1 Bacteroidales bacterium
GCCACCTCCTTGCATCTCTTCCTGCTTCGTACATACACAATGCCGCTTCCACCTGCCTTTTTTAATGTCTTTACAAGATACTTACCCTTATCCTCTGTTCGTCTGACCAGGTACGATATATTCTTCCTGTGAAAGCTTGTACGCAGCACGTTCTTTTCCCGGAAACCAAGCTTAGTCATTATATCATCAATCACAAGAGTGGTGGCAGTGGCTGTCAGAGCCAGGAACGGTACCTTGTCGGATATATAATCCCTGAGCTCCTTAATTCTGAGATATGAAGGCCTGAAGTCGTAGCCCCATTGGGAAATACAGTGAGCTTCATCAATAGCTACAAGAGAGAGATTCAATCGTCCTACCCTGCTCTGGAAAAGCCTGGTGGCAATTCTTTCGGGAGAGACATAAAGAAATTTATAATCACCATAAATGCAGTTATCGAGCGTTATGTCAATCTCTTCAGATGTCATACCTGAATGAATGGCGGCAGATTTTATTTCCAGGCTGTTAAGTCGTGCCACCTGGTCTTTCATAAGTGCAATAAGTGGAGTTATTACAAGGCAAATACCTTCCTGCGCGAGTGCCGGAACCTGGAAGGTGATCGATTTGCCGCCTCCTGTAGGCATAAGACCGAGAGTATCCCTCCCTTCTGCTACAGACCGGATGATATCCTCCTGCAGCGGACGGAAAGAGGTATAACCCCAGTATCGGGTCAGGATTTCCTGGTATTGTTCAAAATTCATTTCCGGAAGCACAGATGCAAATGTAGTAACTGTTATTAAATATAAGATTTTTCCGGATCATTTAGATATGAATGTGGAAAAATGTGGTGTAAGGGGATAATGGGTTAAGATGATACTGGCAGACCACGGGACCGTCCATATTTGCCACCACATCCGATGAACCTACGGTGGTCAGCAAAAGCTTCAGTAGATAAAGCGGGCCCACAGAACCGCGGGACCATACCCAGTAACAATATAGACACCGATTCGCTCTTCTTAATAAAAGGTTAAAACACTATTATATATACCATGTTCTGTTTTTTTTAGTAATTTCGCATTCAAATTTTTAACCACCGGGAGATGTCATTATTTGAAGACAAAATTTTATATGAAGGCCTTACATTTGATGATGTATTACTGGTACCTTCATATTCTGAGGTACTTCCAAGGGAAGTTGATCTCAGTTCAATGCTCACACGCAGCATACGTCTTAATACTCCGATCCTTTCGGCAGCAATGGATACCGTTACTGAAGCGGATCTTGCAATAGCCATTGCAAGAGAAGGCGGAATAGGTGTTATCCACAAAAATATGACTATAGAAGCGCAGGCAACGCAGGTAAAAAGAGTAAAAAGAGCAGAAAATGTCATGATATTCGATCCTGTGACTATCAGTCTGGATGCTACTGTTGCCGATGCTATCAACCTGATGAGCGAATACAGGATTGGTGGTATCCCGGTCATAGACAGCAACGGCATTTTGAAAGGGATAGTTACCAACAGGGATCTCAGGTTTGAGAATAATAAGTCGCGCATGATCACGGAGGTAATGACAACAAAGCTGATAACGACAAATCACCAGACCAATCTTGAATCGGCTGCCATGATCCTTCAGAAGCATAAAATTGAGAAGCTTCCGATGATAGATGAAGAAGGAAAGCTTATTGGCCTTATAACATACAAGGATATAACAAAAACCAAAGACCGTCCCAATTCCTGCAAGGATGAAAAAGGCAGGCTCAGGGTGGCCGGAGCCGTCGGAATAGCCTATGACACACTCGACAGGGTGGAAGCCCTGATCAATGCAAGTGTCGACGCTATTTCAATTGATACAGCCCATGCTCATACAAAAGGTGTTATTGGTATCCTGAAGGATATAAAAAGAAATTACCCATCGATAGATGTAATTGCAGGTAATATCGGAACGGCAGAAGCAGCCAAAGCACTTGTTGATGCAGGAGCCGATGCCGTGAAAGTAGGTATAGGGCCGGGCTCCATCTGTACTACAAGGATAGTAGCCGGAGTAGGCATACCACAGCTATCGGCTATACATAATGCAGCCAGTGCAATCAAGGGATCGGGCGTCCCGGTAATTGCAGACGGAGGGATCAGGTATTCCGGGGACATTATAAAGGCCATAGCCGCGGGTGCTGATTCTATAATGGCAGGCTCCCTGTTTGCAGGTGTTGAAGAATCTCCGGG
>DATFLA010000494.1:0-3673 GCA_035268305.1 Bacteroidales bacterium
ACAATGAAGTTATTAAGATGAAAGGAATAAGATTGCCCGGAGCAACAAGCCTTTCTTTTATCCCTGATCGATTCATTTTATTCTGTGGATTATGATGATAGTTTATAAATTAAGAAGCAGAGCATGCCTATGGAATCAAAAATAATTATTATAAATGATATTCCAAGAGCTTTAACACGGAGTTGGTTAAAAATGAGTGAAACCTCATTACCCGATGATGTAATGAGATTTTTGTATAATGAATATTACAGGAGGCTGTTCTGAAAAGCTGGCTGGGAGAACAGGTTAAATTTTCAGAATGTTATCCCTACCAGTATAGATGCCTGCAATGTGTTTTGTGTGAATGGTTTTTTACCGTTATTAAGTTTGTCTGAGGTTCTGAACAATATGCCGGGCCCGTATTCTGCCCTGCCCTGGACCTGAAGCCCGAGATTATTGAATATTCTTGTTCTGAACCCTAATCCGGCCAGACCGGTGATCAGGCTGGATTTAAGACCCATATCGGTATCGTTGTTTGTTATTACAGCATTTGATAAGGTCTCAAGCTCTTCGGAATGCAGATAGCTTTTCCCTGTTATAACTTCCATTGCAATGCCTGCATTTATAAAAGGGACCAGTCTTTTTCCTGTCACAGAATACTGGATCATAGCAGGAACTTTCACTCCTGTGAAATCAACATATACATCATTTCTGGCAAAACCATCTGTCATTTGTTTTTCACTATAACCGTAGAAGTTCAGTTTTGAATATAGCAATTCAACCTTTACTGATAACCGGTCGGTTCTTCTGAAAAGCAAGTGCTCAAAACCGATACCGAAGGCAGCAGCATTGGATGTGACCGGTTCCGGTATAAAATCAGTAAATTGAGGATTTGGTTTGATGTTTAATTTCATATAGGTAAGGCCTCCTATGATTCCTGCAGTGTTTCTGTTGGTTCCTGTCTCAAACATTCTTTGAGCAAGCTGCTTCTCAGAGAGATGCCTGTTATAAACCTGGTATTCCTCTCCGGTTTCTTTATCGTAGATGGTAATAAGAGGTAATAAGTCTTTTTTCAGGTTAAACTTACCAGACAATGAACCAGATGGCTTTTCAGTGATATAACATAGAAAATCCTGAAGTGTACGGAACTCTTTGCTTTCATTGCCGGCAATATAATCAATATGCCCGTTTTTCAGTTCCGTGAAGTCTCCCTTACCTTTTGCAATATAATATTTTGAGCCTTTTATGTAAAGGTTGATTGTTCCGGAGACCAGTACTTCATAGAAGGAAGTCGTCCCCTTATAGTTCTTACTTTCATACCTGTTGCCATTTTTATAACCAAAAGCCTTAATGTCCAGGGGTGAATAAACAACTTCGCGCGCAATATCAAATCTTTTAAATGTACATTTGGAAGGAATACCCTGGTTGGACGCATACCTTACAAGACCGCTGAAAGTTTCTCCGTCAGCCTTTTCAATATAACCATCCCTGAAGATCTTTTGACCCGAAAGGGATACATCAGCCAGCAGCAGAACCAGCAATACAGACAGCAGCTTAATTTTTTTCATATACGGCTTACAGACATTTTGGACTAAATTAAAAATTTTTTAAATAATTACAGAAAAAATTTTTTTAATAATTGTTTTCGTTATTTTTGATTCAGTACAAACTACTGAAGTCGCAATACAACACTATCATGTATATTTTTCATAAGAAAAGGCGGGTGCTACTTCCTGCGATAGGATCATTGACCTTAATGATGATTTTTATTGTTCTTTATGCATGCGAAAAAGAATCGGACAGATTCAGGACATATCCCCGGGTCAGGGATATGGCTGTTACGGATATATCGGAAAGCGGGGCAAGATTTAAGGCTTCGGTATACGCTCTGGGAACAGAACCAATAATTGATCATGGCTTTGTCTGGGGGAATTATACGAATCCGGAGATAGGTAATTTTGATAAGGTTTACCTTGGGGCAACTGAAAGGACAGGTGAATTTACCACAGAAATCCTTACCAACCTTATTAAAGACAGGGAGTATTATGTTAAACCTTTCCTTATTACTGCTGACCACATAATATATGGTGCAGCAGTTTCATTTGTCAGCCTCGGCAGCGGAGCTCCGGTAATAAGCGGATTCGAACCTCACATTGCCGGCTGGATGGATACTCTGACAATAAGAGGCAATAATTTTTCCTACAGGAATGGTGTGAATGTTGTAAAGCTGAATGATGTTCGTTGTGAAGTTATCGAGTCATCGGATACTTTACTTAGAGCTGTCGTCAATTATTTGCTGTCATCTCCCAAAGCTGTTCTTTCTATAGACAATATTGGTAACATATGTACATTCACACAGGATACCTTCAGACTGATCCCCCCTGTAGTTACCGATTTTTATCCCAAAAAGGCAAGATGGGGTGATACATTATATATTGAAGGCAAATACCTGAAGTATCCTTTATATGTTCCGGGTAATTCAGTAAGCCTTGGTAGTTTTAAATGCAGTTTTCTTGGCAGTCTTAATGACAGTATTTATATAGTTAAAATACCCAATGAACTGGATGTGGTAAATTCAGACCTCACTATTGCTGTTAATGGATTTTCTTTAACAGGAAATTCTCCTTTTGAACTGCAATCACCTATGCCTTTTACGTTTAGTCCTGTGACGGGAACATGGGGAAATACAATAACTCTATCAGGTAGTTTCAACACTATCATTTCTTCCAATTCAGTTTATTTTGATGATATTAAGGCAGATATTATCCGTACAAATTCTAATCAATTGGAAATCGCGGTGCCTTCAGGACTTGCAAAGATCAAGTCACAAATTATTTATAAATCAGATCCTTTTACAGTAGTATCGAAGGATACCTTTCAATTATCAGAACCCCTGATTTTGAGTGTTTATCCTTTACAGGGTCCAAATCAAACAATTGTGACAATCAAAGGCAGATTCTTTAGCGGAGGAGCAAGTGTGAAATTTGGTGAAACGCCTGCTAATATTATCAGCTCAAATGATTCTACATTGATAGTTAATGCTCCCGATTTAAGTAACGGTTCTTATTTAATAACTGTTCAGAATAAATTCCTTAACAGTTCATCTAATTTTAATTTTAGTATCAATAATCCCATAATTACCGGTATTGAACCTGTTATGGCATCATTTAATGATGTTGTAACCGTTAGTTTTTTAAATGAATTATCTTCAGGTGATGAAATACAGGCCTTTTTTGGTCAATATCCGGCGGAAATTTTGTCTTTGTCCGGTAATATTCTTTCAGTGAAGGTTCCTGTTTCCCTCGACAGCATTCCAAGAAATATTATAATCAGGGTAAATTCCCAGGATGTTAGTTCTGCTGATAAGTTTACACTATCCCCTCCGGAAATTACTACGTTTTCACCTCAGTATCCTTCATCGGGTCAGGATGTAATTATTGTCGGGAATAATTTTAATCCTGTTTCTGCAAATAATAAGGTAATGTGGAATCAATATCAGTTAACCGTAAAAAGTTCTACTAAATCAGAAATTGTTGCCACATTGCCACTGAATTTGCCCAGAGGCAGCTTCAAAATATCAGTTATAACCGGTGGTTACAAAAGATCGTCTCCGGAGCCTCTTTATATGTCTAAGTCATACTGGTTAAAAATTAATTCTCCGGAAATACAATCTATGAGCGTTTTATGGGATAAT
>DATFLA010000495.1:0-5097 GCA_035268305.1 Bacteroidales bacterium
TTATCTCGGGTTTAGCCTGTGGAATAACAAAATGCTTTCCGTTACCCTGGAAGGTTTGATCTTTATAACCGGACTGGCATTCTACCTGAACACCACCAGGGCAAAAAACAAAGCAGGCAGCTATGGTTTCTGGGGACTGATACTGGTACTTATACTTGTCTATTTAGGCAATCTCTTTGGTCCGCCACCTCCAAACGTTAATGCCATCGCCTGGGCCGGACAATTACAGTGGATATTTGTTATTTGGGCCTACTGGGTCGATAAGAACCGCGTGGTGACAGCGTAACCCGGTACGGCAGGATGTGGAGGGTTCGAGGGTTCGATGGTTCGAGGATTCTTACTCAACCTCATCACAACCCACCCCAGCCTTCGCCTAGGCTACGGCCGGCAGAGCTAGCCCCTCCCCATCCTTCGCTACCACCTTCGCTTCCTCCTTTGGCAAACCTTCGGAGGACCGAGAAAGCTACGGTGGTCGAAGAAAGCTACGGATGACAAAGCAAGGAGGGGAACCAGGAGCTTTCGTCCAGAATCTTTTGCCTTTCTTAGAAAAGAAGAAAGGCTGCGATCCTCAAAAATTTCCCCGGGGTGATGATTAAATACCATAAAGAGCTTTATTACGTTTTAAGTGATGAACTTCCATTACAGCATGAAAAAGAGATTAATAATTATAATTACAGCACTTCTTGTTCTGATCGCATTGCCTGTTATATTCACATTAAGTATATACTTCGGAGCATTCGGACATCTGCAGAACAGGAAGGAGTTGCTGGATTACAGGAACGCCACAGCATCAGTGGTTTTATCTTCCGGGGGCGACATTATTGGTAAGTTCTTTGCTGAAAACAGGACAAATATTTCGTATGAACAGATCCCGGCACATCTTGTAAATGCCCTGATTGCCACTGAAGATTCACGTTTCTATGAACATAATGGTATTGATACGAGGAGCATCTTCAGGGTCCTGGTTAAATCTATCCTGCTGAACATTAAAAGTTCAGGTGGCGGAAGTACAATTACCCAGCAACTGGCAAAAAACATGTTTGGCAGGAAAAATCTTGGTCCGCTGACTATTCCTGTCAGCAAAGTTAAAGAGATAGTGCTGGCTCACCGTCTCGAAAAATTGTTCAGCAAGGAAGAAATACTGACTCTTTATCTGAATACTGTTTCTTTCGGAGAAAATATTTATGGCATTGAAGCTGCATCAGAAAGATACTTCAATAAAAAAACGGAACTCCTGAAGGTTGAAGAATCGGCTGCTTTGATTGGTATGCTCAAGGCGAACACCTTCTATAATCCACATCTTCATCCTGAAAATGCATTAAAAAGAAGGAATATTGTTCTGAATCTGATGGAAAAGTACAAATACCTTAAACCATCAGAGGCGGATTCACTCAGCAAACTCCCGTTGAATCTGAATTATACAAACATTGTCGCAGGAGGTCCGGCTGACTATTTCCTGGTACGGGTTAAAAATGATGCCGAACAGGTACTGCAGAAAATTGATTCTGCGACAGGTAAAAAATGGGATATTGAAGAGGACGGCCTGGTTATTACAACAACGTTAAACCTTACTCTCCAAAAATATGCGCTTGAGTCTTTTCATGATCATTTGTCTGTTATGCAAAAGAGATTGTGGAAGCAATACCAGACAACCTCAGGAGAAAGACTTATCGGCGAAATTGCTGAGAGAGAACTTCAACGTCTAAATCTGACACATCGCGAAAATGAGATCAATGTAAGGCAGATTTTTGACTGGGATGGTTCCCGTTCCGATTCAATTTCCGTTGCCGATAGTATGAAGCAGGCGTTGCAGATCTTACATGCAGGATTGCTTGCCATGGATCCCGTCTCGGGCGCTGTTGAAGCATGGGTGGGCGGTATTAATTTTAAATCCCAGCCTTACGATCAGATCATTGCCCGCAGGCAGCTTGCCTCGGCTTTCAAACCGGTTCTGTATGCTGAAGCTCTTGAAGAAGGGATTAAGCCCTGTCAATATATTGATAATGATTCTGTTATCCTCTCAGGTTTCGGGGACTGGAGTCCCGAAAATTATGATCATACCTATGGAGGAAGATATTCAGTTGCAGGTGCCCTGGTCAGGTCGATGAATGTGCCGACTTTCAGTCTGTATTTAAATGTTGATTTTGAAAAGCTCGATTCACTGTGGAAAAGAATGGGATTTTCCTTTGAGCTTAATAATAATCCTTCACTGGCATTAGGGACAGCTGAAGCAAATATTATGGAGGTGGCAGTTGCCTATTCAGCATTTGCAAACGGAGGTTATAAAATATCCCCGCAAACCATTGTTTCAATCAAAACACCCGGAGGAGAAATAATTTATGAAAATAAATTAAATGATGTAAAAGAAAGAATACTGACCGGAAGATCAAGTTTGCTGATGGGTGCGATGTTACAGAAAGCAATCATGGAGGGAACAGGCGTTTCCATGAACAGCGTCTTTGGTGTTAATCTGCCACTCGCCGGGAAAACAGGAACTTCACAGAATTATGCAGATGCCTGGTTTGCAGCATTTAATCCAAAGCTGGTTATCGTAAGCAGAGTCGGGGCCTCAACCAATGCAGTTCATTTCAATAATGGCTCAAATGGTTCAGGAAGTACCCTGGCATTACCGCTCGTAGCATTAACTCTGAAAAAAGTACAGATGAACCCGGTGTTACGTGATCAATTAATTATGCCCTTTCCTGATCTGCCTCCTGAATTGAAGAGTGAACTTGATTGCCCTGATTTTAAAGAAGATAATTTCATTGACAAATTCTTTGATCTCTTTCAAAAAAAGAAAATAGATTTTGACAAGGAACCTAAAAAAGCCAAACCTAAAAAAAGGTCATTTTTCAAAAGGTTATTTGGAAGGGGAAGATAAAGGAGGGGGGTAATTCAGTAGTAATTCGATGGTAATTCGGTGGTAATTCAATGGTAATTCAATGGTAATTCGGTGGTAATTCAATGGTAATTCAATGGCTCTGGCCTCCGAAGCTTTCTCCTACCATAGTAGGTACAGCGAAGGTGGTAGCGAAGGAGGTAGCGTAGGAGGGTAATTCGGTGGTAATTCAGTAGTAATTACGTCCTGAAGGAGTGTAAACGATACACGGTGCTGGGGGTTTGGTATCTTAACCTTACAATATTTTAGATCTCATCGCCAGGCTTAAGGTAGAAGCCGACCGCATTGAGCGACTCGCTTCTCCTGTAATATTCAGGGTCGGACAGCCTGGTGTTCTCAAGCCTCTTTACCTTCAGCATCGAACTGCCATCCTTTGGTTTAAGTACCTGAACTCCTTTTGTTGTCCGGCTGCCGACAGGATTGATCTGCGAGGTATTGAATAATACTATCTTTTTGATGCTGCTCACCGCAACAAGGTCAATATCCGATTCAATAAGCTCTATAAAGATCAGTCGCGATTCATCATTATAGGCATTCTTGAGTTTTTTCCGGTTGAACTCCGTCCTGAATGCCTCCATCGAGATCTTCCCTATCTTCCCGTTCTCAAATGCCACAATGAGATATCCTTTATATTTCTTCTCCCCGGTAAGATAGACCGGCTTTTCTCCCGGCTCGAGGTCAATCTTCTGCAAAGCCTGGAGCTTATCCCCTATCTCGTTTCGCTGGACCTTGTACACATTGTGATTCGATGTAAAGACCAGTATCTCCTTTGAATTTGAATCATCCGATATCTTAATAGGTCGAGAGGCAGGTTCCACATTGATCCTGTTCCTGTTTTCACTCTCCGGATCTCTCTTTATATATTCTTCGCTGCTCATATAGTTTATATTAATAAAGTCAAAGTAAATAATTTTTCCTCCCAGTCTGACTGTCATTCATTGGAATTCATGGTAATTCATGGTAATTCATGGTAATTCATGGTAATTCGTTGTAATTCGTTGTAATTCAAGGTAATTCATGGTAATTCATGGTAATTCATTTGTGATTATTAGTAGTATTGGGCGCTTTTTCATAAATTTAGAAAACAAACCGTGCTAAAAGGAATAAATATGAGGCTTGAAGAATTCAATGTATACTCTATTTCAATGGATATGGCTGAAAAAATCTGGCTTATAGTCATGGAGTGGAATTATTTCGCCAAAGATACCATAGGGAAACAACTCGTCAGGGCTGCGGACTCTATAGCTGCCAACCTGAGCGAAGGCTTTGGAAGATATCACTTCCGTGAAAAGGTCAATTTCAGTTACTATTCAAGAGGTTCTTTATTTGAAACCAGGACATGGTTAACAAAAGCCAATAACAGGAATTTGATTAGTAATGAAGATTTTAATCTGTTTATTAAAACTATTGATGAGATGGGAGTTAAGTTAAATAACTATATTACTTCCACCAATAAAACGGCTAGATAACAGGCTATTAAGCTGGTCATTAAAACCTCAATTACAATCAATTACAATCAATTACGGCACGCAGTGCCCAATTACCATAAATTACCATCAATTACGACTCGAAGCGTCAAATTACTGCTAATTACAATTAATTACTACGGCGCGAAGCGCCTAATTACCATTAATTACTACCAATTACGCGCGAAGCGCTAATTACTATGAATTACAATCAATTACAACACCTTATGCCTGATTGCCGCCAGCTTCTCCAGGTTAAACTCCTTCTTCACATCTGTCAGGATCCAGAGGATCACCACGCTTATGAGCGCTGCGAAAAAGCACCATACCGAAGTGAGAAACCGGGTGAAAAAGATTACTGTAACAAGGCATGACAATGTCATCAGTATCCCGAGCAGGTGTGTTTTCCTGTAGCTTGATACATAGAGTGGCGTAAGGGTAGCCACTAAGTATAAGATGAAAGCAGCAGTGGTAACAGCACGTGGAAAATCGTTCTGATATTTAATATGATATCCTTCTATTTCCGGAGCAACATTATAAGATGCAAGGCAAAAAGCATAATAACCTGCCAGTATGATCCCGCAAAAAAGGAGAGCAATAAGTATCTTCTTCTTCTTTTTCGACTCTTCAAGGAAGAGAACTGCAAGAGGTATCATCACAGGCCAGATTACCAGGGCCATTATTAAAAAGACATAAGTTGAAATATCCCTGAACATATTGATATCACCAGAT
>DATFLA010000496.1:0-4158 GCA_035268305.1 Bacteroidales bacterium
GTAAGAAAGGCTGCACGTTCAAGAGTGGCCCCCTTTTCAACTATTGTGCAACGGATACCATCTATTTCAGCTACTACATGCTTTGCATTATTGATCGCCATATTATTAATTTTTATAAATCTGCTTTCTAAGGTGCTTCCAGTATACTTAATTAAAACGTATTTTCAAACATCAACAAACCAGACCGTTCAAAAAAACAATTTCTCCCGCTTTTTTCATACTCCAAAGCTCAGATGTCTTATTGCTTCAAAGATAATACTAGCAAATCCGGTTAGGAATATACCTGCAACACAAATTCCAAGAGCAAGCTTAGTAGAGAAATCACTTTTAAACCTCTCGACCGGAGTTTCCGACTTGTTAATAAACATAGCTCTGACAACGAGCAGATAATAATACAATGATATTATAGTGTTAAGTACTGCAATCAGAACAAGAAGATAAAATCCCTGTTGAGCAGCTGCTGTGAAGAGGAAAAATTTTCCAAAGAAGCCTGCCACGGGAGGTATACCTGCCAGGGAGAACAGCGCAAGGGTCATGATAAGGCTCAGTCCGGGATTTGTATGATACAATCCGTTATAATCGTCCATATTTTCCCTGCCTGTTGCATTAGAAACTGCAGTAACGACACCAAAAGCTCCGAGGTTTGAAAATATATATACAAGCACATAATATATCACTGCAGCCATTCCAAGCTCGTTTCCGCCAATAAAACCCAGGAGAATATATCCGGCCTGTGAAATGGAAGAAAATGCCAGAAATCGCTTTAAATTCTTCTGTCGGATGGCAAAAAGGTTACCAACAGTCATTGTCAGAACAGCAGTTACATATAATGTCTTTTGCCAGGTGCTTATTATTACAGGGAATACCGTATAAAGTATTATCATAAGGATAAATACTGCTGCACCTTTTGATACGACAGAGAGGTAGGATGTAATATTCACAGGAGAACCCTCATATACATCGGCAGTCCAAAGATGGAAAGGTACGATGGAAATTTTGAAGGCCATTCCTGCAAAAAAGAAAATGAAGCCAAGGATCTGAAGATTGCTGTTTGTGAAATTATGTGCTACCTGGTCGAAATAGAGTGAACCGGTGGTACCGTAAATCATTGACAGACCATAAAGCAATATTCCCGATGACAATGCAGACGAGAGGATCAGCTTTATTCCTGCTTCTGCCGATTTGTTTTTATATCTTTCATATGCAGCAAGTGCGGAAATTGGTATTGTAGCGAGCTCAATTCCTATATAGAACATCAGGAAATGGCCGGCAGATATCATAAAATTCATACCAACAAGTGTCGATATCAGCAGTATAAAGTATTCGCTGATTTTTTCGGAATTTTCTTCTTTCCTTATCCATGCAACTGATTGAATAAATACAAGGAGTGCACCGATATTCAGAATATTTTTCATCAGCACTCTTGTGCCTGTTGATATATACATGCCACCGAAGAGTTCACCCTGGGGCGACGGTAAAAATCCGACAGCAGTTATTATTCCCAGCAGGATCACCGAGAAGGTACTGATGCCGCTTTTTTTCCTCGGATCGACAAAAATTTCAGCCATCAATACAAGAAGTGCTGCAATTGTAAGCAATATTTCGTGCCGCATTATCAAAAAGGTTCCTGAGCTCATATTATATTTATCTCCAAAATATTATTAATTCCTGTTTTCAGAATGGGTTCATAGCAAATATCTTGTCAACGATAGGCTGCAGACTTGTTCCTATCATCGTTGAAAGCCAGAGAGGTGCCAGACCAATGGCAGCTACGGATCCGATGAGTGTTACAACAGATATTTTTTCGTACCATTTGGCATCTGTAAGCTGCTCAAAATGTTTGTTCGTGGTGGGACCAAGAAGGAGGATTGCCACGACTCTCAGGATATAAACAGCAGTTATTACAATTGACGATACTGCGAGAATTGTAACTACCCTGTAGAAGGTCTCATGATGCTGAAAGGCTCCTACGAAGATTGTCATTTCTGCAACGAAACCACTTAACCCCGGAAGTCCGAGTGATGCAAGACCTGCTATTACATAAGCAACAGACAGAAATGGTATTATCTTCATCAGTCCGCCCATCTGGTTTATCATCCTTGTATGGGTACGTCCGTATAGCATACCGATGAGAGCAAAGAAAAGGGCTGTCATCAGTCCGTGTGATATCATCTGCAGTATTGCACCGTCCATAGCTGTTTTATTCATCATAAGTACAGCGAAAAGCACAAGGCCGCAATGGCTTACGGAGGAATATGCATTGATATATTTAAGGTCTTTCTGGGCAATGGCTCCAAAGGCTCCATAAACAACACTTATGGAAGTAAGTATTATAAATATCCATGACAGCTCATGGGCAGCCTCCGGCATAAGGAATATTGCCACCCTGAATGCACCATATCCGCCAAGTTTCATGAGTACACCGGCATGAAGCATAGAAACGGCTGTTGGTGCTGAAGCATGACCATCAGGCGACCATGTGTGGAAAGGGAACAGTGCACCGAGCACTCCAAAACCAACGAAGGTAAGAGGAAAGAATATTCTTTGTGCTGTTACCGGGATTGTCACTTTCGAGATATCCAGGATGTTAAAGGTAAGCTGACCACCGGAAGGAGCCGAGTTAAAGTAGATCCCCAGCAATCCTACAAGCAGAAGGGCTGATCCACCCATAAGCATAAGGGTAAGCTTCATGGCTGAATACTCTTTCGGTCCGCTGCCCCAGATCCCAATAAGAAGGAACATCGGGATAACGGCCAGTTCATAGAAAAGGAACATTGTGAAAAGATCCAGAGAGATAAAGAAGCCGAAAACTCCTGTGGCAAGCAAAATGAGAGAGATGAAAAATTCTTTCTTTAGGAAATCAACTTCCCATGAAGCAAAAATACCGGCAAATACCACAACCGAAGTAAGACCTATCATGGCTACTGAAATACCATCAACACCTATAGTATAATGTATGTTAAGACTCCGGAACCACACATAGTCCTTCATAAATAACATTTCATCAGTGTTGCCTGAATGCCTGGCTGTAAGGTAGAGGTAAACAAGAACCCCTGCCATAATAAGCTGCAGTCCCATGCCAAAGGCAGAGACTACCCGAACCTGGCGTGTTTCTTTCAGGAACAGTATTGCTGTAATTGTCAGTACGGGAATAACTACAAACAGTGTTAGAATATCCATAATTTTTATACTATATCTTGATAATCAATTATTTCCACAAATAAATAAATAAAATTGCCAGGGTTATTGCTCCTGTCACAAACGCAAAGGCATATTTTTGCAGCTGTCCCGACTGGAAGTCCCTGATCCTGAATGACACATTCTGTGTCACATTGGCTATAGCATTCATGGTACCGTCAACTATATGCCTGTCGAACCATGCAATGGGCTGCGATATATACCGGAAGATGATTTTCTTTGTGACGAAGAGATATACCTCATCAATATAGAATTTATTATAGGCCCATTTATAACTGTATTTAAATGTTGAAGCCAGTTTGTCGGGAATTGCCGATTCCTTCTTATACATTACCCATGCAATGGCTATTCCAAGTATACCAACAAGCACTGAAGGGATGGCAACAGATGGATCGAGGTGTGTTGTAAAAGGCTTACCGTCTGATGTTACAAGCTCATGAAATGGAAGAAATCCTGAGAAAGCTGCGCCAATGGCCAGGACTATAAGAGGTATTGTCATTGTAGCGGGAGCCTCATGTGGTGTATGATTGTAATCCCTGTCCTTACCCCAGAATATGGCGAAATAGATTCTGAACATATAGAATGCTGTAATACCGGCCACAGCCCATTCAACGAAGAACAGTATTTTATTATGTTCAAGAGCTGCCGCGAGTATCTCATCCTTACTGAAGAACCCGGCGAAGGGTGGAATACCTGAAATTGAAAGACAGGCTACAAGGAATGTTATATGTGTAATTGGCAGGTATTTCCTTAGTCCCCCCATATCATTCATGAAATTGCTGTGTACTGCATGTATTATAGCACCGGCACCAAGGAATAACAGTGCTTTGAACATGGCATGTGTGAAAAGGTGGAACATGGATGCCATATAACCAAGTCCTTCATGTCCGCCGTATTTTGAGACGCCCAGTGCAAGCATCATATAACCGATCTGCGACATTGTCGAATATGCAAGGACTC
>DATFLA010000497.1:0-3196 GCA_035268305.1 Bacteroidales bacterium
GAGAACCCAACAGGATGTTTATAATCAGGATGCAGAAAATAAAGCTTCAGGATATTGAAGACAGGGTTACTAAATTGTTTGATGATGATGCTCCTCCAAACCTGTATTTTCATAATGTCGGGTTGCTCAGGAATATTACAAATCATGTTGAATTATTAGCTACAGCGGAGAAGCTGCCTGAAGAAGATTTTATTAACCTTAAGATTGCTTCTGTTTTCTACCTTACCGGTTATATTACCGATTATGAAACTCCAATGGATGCATCATTGAGACTTGTTGATGAGATCTTACCCGAATATGGTTTCAGTAATGAAAATGTAGACATAACAAAGCAACTGATAACAAATGTCTTTAAAAATACAGGGGATGCACTTCAGGACAATATCCTGCATGATGCTGTATATGATTATCTCGGCAGGGTTGACTATGTAATGCTTACAGAGAAACTCCTTAGGGAAAGAATGGAATATGGTAAGCAGAACGATATGGCTTCATGGATCGAAGAACAGAAGAAAATGCTTGCTGACCATGAATTTAAGACTGCAACAGGTCGACTGCTAAGAAGTATTCCGGCTGCTGACCAGTTACAGGCACTGCTGGAATCCATGCAAACCGACAATCCGGTGTAGTGCTTTAAGGATCTCCCTTTATTCTCTGCAGAGAATTATACCTTCCACACTACCTGAGACACCTGAACATTAATAATGAAATTAATACACAACAAAAGAGTTTAAAAATAAGTTTTAAAAATGTACTTTTACCGATTATTTAGAGACTAAATTATTATGGATATGTTTGATTGGAAAAATCTGCCATTCGGCTATATTAAAACAGATTATAACGTAAGGTGTTATTACCGGGATGGTAAATGGGGAGATATAGAGGTTACTTCATCAGAACAGGTAAATGTTCATATAGCTTCTACGGGACTTCATTACGGGCAGGAAGCCTTTGAGGGTCTTAAAGCTTATATGGGTAAAGATGGTAAGATACGTTTATTCAGGTGGGAGGAGAATGCAAAAAGACTATTAGCTTCAGCAGAAGGGATAAAGATGGCTAAAGTTCCTGTTGAATTATTCAGGGAAGCCCTTTTTAAAGTACTTGATCTTAACAGGAAATATGTTCCTCCTTACGGATCAGGTGCCACATTATATATCAGGCCCTTACTGTTTGGAAGCGGTGCAGAGGTGGGAGTAAAGCCATCATCTGAATATACATTCCTGATATTTGTAACCCCGGTAGGACCTTATTTCAAGGGAGGTGTAAAACCTGTTAACATGCTTATCTGCAGGGATGTTGACCGGGCAGCTCCGCTTGGCACAGGTACCTTTAAAGTGGGTGGTAATTATGCTGCCAGCCTGCGGGCCATAATAAAGGCAAAGGAACTGGGTTATTCTAGTAATATTTTCCTTGATGCACGTGAGAAAAAATATATTGATGAATGCGGACCGGCTAATTTCTTCGGGATAAAAAACAATACTTATATAACTCCGAAGTCTGAATCAATACTTAAATCAATAACAAATATGAGTCTTATTGAAATTGCCGAAAGCCTGGGGATGAAAGCGGAAAGACGCCAGGTTCCTGTGGAAGAGCTTTCGACATTTGAAGAAGCCGGCGCCTGCGGAACAGCTGCCGTTATAAGCCCTATAGCCAAAATATTTGATCCCGATACCAATAAAATTTATGAATATTGCAAGGACGGCGAACCAGGTCCTTTCACAATGAAGCTGTATAACAAGCTTGTAGCAATACAGAATGGCGATGAGCCTGACCCCTTCGGATGGATCACGGTGCTCGACAAGGATTGAAAACCTGCGGCTGAAGGCCCGGTTTTTAAATGCAGTTGTTTTAAATTCCGTAATTTAAACGGAATAGTGAATTATAAATAATCTGGATATTGAAAAGAAAGGATCCCGGATATTCAAAAACACGTCTGAGAAGCTCTTACTTCACACTGGTGATAAGTGTTTCTCTTGTACTCTTCCTTCTTGGAATTCTCGGTCTTGTTTTGATAAATGCGAAGGAATTATCCGATTATTTCCGCGAGAGCCTGTCTTTTTCAGTTATGCTGAATGACGACTCCAAAGAGGCTGATATCAGGATGTTACAAAAAGACCTCGATGCCAAACCTTATGTTAAATCAACAATGTATATATCTAAGGAAGAGGCGGCAGCAAAAATGAAGGATGACCTGGGAGAGGATTTTATAAGCTTCCTTGGCGATAATCCGCTTCCCCCTTCTATTGATGTTTACCTGCATGCAGGTTATACAAAACCCGACAGTGTTTCAAAAATTGAAAAATATATCCTCCAATACCCGTTTGTAAAAGAGGTATATTACCAGGAATCATTGTTATTCCTTATTAATGAGAATGTCAGGAAGATAAGCATTTTTCTTCTCATTATAAGCAGCTTCCTTTTCCTGATAGCGATAACAATTATTAATAATACAATACGGCTATCCATTTATTCAAAAAGATTTATTATACGCACTATGCAGCTGGTTGGAGCCACCAGGTCTTTTATACGACGTCCCTTTATTCTGCAGAGTGCATTTCACGGGATGCTGGCCGCATTGATAGCCATGAGCCTTATGGTTGGGCTGCTTTATATGATCGAAAAGGAGTTTTTTTTGATGTTTACTTTTGAGAGCACAAAACTTCTAGTCATCCTGGGTGTTTCTATCATAATTACAGGCGTACTGATAAATATTATTTCAACATATTTTTCCGTTAATAAGTATCTTAGTATTTCTGAAGACAAACTTTATTACTGACATATCATGAGTGCAAAAAATGAGAAAAGGGAAAAGGTGAATTTTGCCCTGGGCCGTGAAAATTACAAACTCCTTGCTATCGGGTTTGTGGTAATAGTTATCGGTTTTCTTCTCATGCTGGGCGGCAGGTCTGACGACCCTAACAAGTTCAGCACTACCATTTTCAGCTTCAGGAGAATAACCCTGGCACCTGTTGTGGTACTGGCCGGTTTTATATTTGAGATCTGGGCCATTATGAGGAAACCGAAGGAAGATGAAAAACAGTAGAACCGGAAATCCAGATTCCCGGAATGAAAGCAGTTTTTCTTCCTGCAACTAATTATTAATATTAAAACATAACTTCAACATGAATTGGTTTCAATCGCTTGTTCTTGGCATCATCCAGGGATTAACTGAGTTTTTGCCCGTTAGCAGCTC
>DATFLA010000498.1:0-8935 GCA_035268305.1 Bacteroidales bacterium
CAGGAAGGTACTTGACAACCTTAAAAATGAATCTGAAAGCTCTGGTTATAAGGTGCATTATGCCGTCAAAGCAAATTACAATCCCAGGTTGCTAAGGATAATTTCATCATATGGTTTCGGGGCCGATTGTGTCAGCTGGAATGAAATCGATGCTGCGATTACTGCGGGCTTTGATCCTTCGACAATAGTATTTGCAGGAGTTGGAAAGACAGATAAAGATATCTCAGCTGCTCTCAGAAGTGACATCCTCTGTTTCAACTGTGAATCAATACCTGAGATTGAAGTCATAAACCAGTTAGCATCAGAACAGGATATGACCGCCAGGATAGCACTGAGGATAAATCCATATATTGAAGCACATACGCATAAATATATAACCACCGGTATTGAAGAAAGTAAATTCGGTATTAATATATGGGAGCTGGCAAATGTAATGGACAGGTTGAAAAGTCTTGAAAACATTAAACTGTCAGGTATCCATTTTCATATTGGTTCACAGATAACACAGATGCCTGTCTTTAAAAGCCTCTGTACCCGTATCAATGAGCTGCAGGAATGGTTCGCTTCAAGGAACACCGAACTGAAGATCATCAATGTAGGAGGAGGACTGGGCATTGATTACAAGAATCCGGAAAACATGCCCTCTTTCAGTGAATACTTTACTCTTTTGAAGAAATTCATTGACATGCGTCCCGGACAGGAGCTACACCTGGAACCAGGCAGGTCAATAATCGGGCAATGCGGAAGCCTTATTTCGAGAGTCCTTTATATAAAAAACGGCAGTAATACTAAGTTTGCAATAATTGATGCCGGGATGACTGATCTGATCCGGCCGGCATTGTACCAGGCTCACCATAAAATTGAAAACCTTACCTCTAAAGGTGAAATAACCCGCTATGATGTTGTAGGTCCTGTTTGTGAATCATCCGACACTTTCGGCAAATTCATAAGCCTGCCAGAATCGCGGCGTGGCGATTTTATTGCAATAAGATCGGCAGGTGCATACGGGGAATCAATGGCATCGCGTTATAACCTTAGAGATCTTCCCAAGGCTATCTTCTCCGACGACCTTAAATAATGTTAATTACCCGGCTGAATTTTTCCCCCTTCAGGGGGATGTCTGCGAAGCAGACAGGGGGTCCTTCATGGGATGTCGGATACTCTTGAATTGTGACTAGTCCTGGTTCTTTGAATTAAGCCTTATCTTACTGTGCTTCACTCCATATGTAAAATATATTACAAAACCGATAGCCATCCAGATAATAAGCCTTAACCATGTATCAAGTGGTAGTGAAGCCATTTGTATGAAGCAAATACTTGCACCAAGAATTGGAACAAGTGGTACCCATGGTGTTTTAAACGGTCTTTCAATATCGGGCTTTGACCTTCTCAGGACAATAATACTCAGACATACTATTATAAAGGCAAGGAGTGTACCGATCGAAACAAGTTCACCAAGTATGCTGATGGGTAAAATTCCTGATATGATCATTGCTACAGATCCTGTGATTATAGTACTTACATAGGGGGTCTTGAATTTAGGATGTACCTTTGAGAATACAGGCGGCAGGAGACCGTCCTTTGACATTGTATAGAATATTCGTGGTTGTCCGAGCAACATAACAAGAATAACAGAACTCAATCCGGCAATAGCAGCTATCTTGACTATCGGTCTTAACCAAAACATGCTTTTTCCCATGGCATCAACACCAACTGCAACCGGGTCCGCAACATTAAGAGTTGTATAGCTTACTATACCTGTAAGAACAACAGCTACAAGAATATAAAGGACAGTAGAAATACCAAGAGAACCAAGTATACCAACAGGCATATCACGCTGGGGGTTCTTGGCTTCCTGGGCTGCAGTTGAAACAGCATCAAAACCAATATAGGCAAAGAATATTACACCTGCCCCTCTGAAAATTCCGCTTATACCAAACTTCCCGAACTCATGCGAATAAGCCTTAAGCCAGCCCCACAGGGAGCCATAATGAGCTATAGGTGTTGATTCGACCTTATTAGCCGGAATGAACGGATGCCAGTTGGCTGCCTTAACAAACATAAAACCCAGGGCCACAAAAAGAATTATGACAGAAACCTTTGTAATAACCATAAGATTATTGAAATTGGCAGATTCTTTAATACCTATTACAAGAAGTGTTGTAAGAAGGCCAACAATAAACATTGCCGGAAGATTAAGGACACATGTAACATGAGTTAAAGAATCGATCTGTATACCGGAAGATGCAAGAGACTGTGCGAGACCTTCACTTACTGTCTTCCAGCCCATATCAGGTACATTTACAAGGACACTTCCGGCAGCACCTGTAAACTGTGGAGGTATGGCAATATTCAGGTCTTTCAGGAAACTGACCACATAGCCTGACCAGCCTACTGCCACTGTCGATGCCGCAAACAGGTATTCAAGAATAAGATCCCATCCGATTATCCAGGCCAGAAATTCCCCAAGTGTAGCATATGAATAAGTATATGCGCTTCCTGCTATCGGTATCATTGATGCAAATTCGGCATAACACAGGCCGGCAAAGCCACATGCCATACCTGACACAATAAAAGATATGACAATAGCCGGACCAGCATACATAGCAGCAGCCTGGCCCGAAAGTACGAAAATACCTGCACCGATTATTGCACCCACCCCCAAAGTGGTTAGATTAAGTGCTGAAAGCGACCGCCTTAAGCCTCCCGTTTCCTTTGATTCATGTAGCAACTGGTTGAGTGGCTTGGTAATGAATAACTGCTTTTTTGGCATCTGATTATGAGATTATTTTTGGAATAAATGCTTATCTGCTACAAACGTAGCTTTTTTTTGCAAGAAAAATAATTAATCCGTAAGATAAAATGGTGCTTTCAGCTTTATTCATTTTTTACGATTTTTTAACATTAAAAGGGTACATTTGATCAATATATTTAATACGGTAAATTATTTTATTATGAAAAATTTCTTTTTATTCCTGTTGTTCACTTTACTTATTGCATGCAATACTGCAAATAACACAGCCAGCCATGACAAGGTTACACCTGAAATAAAAGCATGGGAACCCGACATAGCAAAATTTGAGCAGCTCGATAAGTCCGAAACCTACCCGCCAGATGCAATAATGTTTGCAGGAAGTTCAAGTATAAGATTATGGTACACCCTTGCCGCAGATATGTCACCATACCCTGTAATACAAAGAGGCTATGGAGGTGCAAAACTCAGCGATTTCGCCTACTATGCTCACAGGATATTCGATCCTCACCAGTGCAGGGCATATGTGATATTTGTTGCCAACGACATTACAGGCAACAGCGACGATAAAACCCCGGTACAGGTAGACTCTCTGTGTAACAGGGTCATAGACATTATACGCACTAAACATCCCGACGCACCTGTTTTCTGGATATCAACCACTCCGACTTCCTCACGATGGTCTGTATGGCCAGAGATTAAACAGGCTAATAACCTAATAAAGGAGACATGCGAAAGCCGGCAGAATACATGGTTTATTTCAACAGATACTGCTTATCTCAATAAAAAGGGCATGCCAAATGACAGCCTGTTCAGAGACGACAGGCTGCATCTGAATGCCACCGGTTATGCAAAATGGACACAGATTATAAAAGGTGAGCTTAACAAAGTACTGGAAACTCAGTGAACACTTCTTTTATAAAGTTCCTGCCAGGTCTCAGTACCCGTACCAATAACTGATCCGGATTTATCTGTTACCTTACGTTCCAGCTTTTTGATTACAAAAGGACGCTTCTCCCCTCTTGCCGTGCCCTTACCATGGTCAGCAACATCAACCCAGGCGATGAAATAATTTATCTGGTGTGGTAATACTTCGGGAGTTCTTATGAAACCTACATCCTCGTTACGCAGGGTATAGTTATCATGATTTGCTTCCCATACATCAACATAATATACATAAGGGTCGAGATTGGCAAATACTACAACACCGTTCTCATCAGTATAACCCGATGTTTGAAGGTTTGTCTGTGCATCCCAGTCACTCAGAGTGGGATAAAGGTAAACACTGGCATCAGGAACAACATAATCCTGGTAATATTCACGCACCTCTATTTCAAGTAAGGTAGGTACCAGTATAGTAAGATCCATTGAGGTCTTATCCTCCAGTCCGCTCTTGGAAATTGCCGTAAGAGTAACCGTAACCGGACCCGAAGATGTAAATACATGAGCCGGTTCACGTTCATTGGAGATATAACCGTCGCCGAAGTCCCATTCGAAATCCCTTGCATTGTGGGAATCATTATAGAAAATTACTGTCTGTCCTACCTCCGGTTCACTTGTATCAGTATAGAAATGAGCACTTGGTGTTGATTCACAGGAATAAAGCAATATTGTTACAATAATGCCCAGGTAAATTATTTTCTTCATATCTCAGATTTTAAAATTTATTAGCTAAATTCAAATAACGTGCCATGTTTCTTAAAAGTCTTGTTTTTCAGTAAAAAGCTGCATCTTATGGTATGTTTTTTTCGACAAATAAATAAAAAATATCTATATCTTTGCACTCCATTAAAAGAAGGGTATATGATGATAAAGATAACTTTTCCTGACGGAACATCAAGGGAATATGAGAAAGGCATTACAAGTCTGGAAATTGCTGAACAAATAAGTCACAGGCTGGCTAAAGAAGTATACTCCGCAACTGTAAATGGCGAAGTATGGGATCTCACAAGGCCTATTGTTTCTGATGCAACGCTTAAGCTCAATAAATGGGAAGACGAAGAAGGCAAACATGCTTTCTGGCATTCCTCGGCACATCTTCTGGCAGAAGCACTTGAAGCACTCTACCCTGGTATTAAATTCGGTATTGGCCCTGCCATCGAAAATGGCTTCTACTATGATGTAGATCCAGGTGACGATCGTGCTATTACAGATGCCGACCTCATCAAAATAGAAAACAAGATGAAGGAGCTTGCAGCCCTGAACCATAGTTATAACAGGAAAAATGTAAGCAAGAAGGATGCAATGGAGCTTTATTCAAATAAAGGAGATGAATATAAAACTGAGCTTATTGGTGAGCTTGAGGACGGAACTATAACATTATATACACAGGGAAATTTCACAGATCTCTGCCGTGGCCCCCATCTGCCTTCGACAGAACCGATAAAAGCCATCAAGCTGCTTAGTGTGGCAGGAGCATACTGGCGCGGAAATGAGAACCGCAAGATGCTTACACGCATTTACGGCATTACATTCCCTAAACAGAAATTACTTGATGAATATCTTGTGTTCCTCGAGGAGGCTAAAAAAAGAGACCACAGGAGAATAGGTAAGGAACTGGAACTCTTTACATTCTCACCTAAGGTCGGAATGGGGTTACCTCTTTGGATGCCCAAGGGTTCCGATGTAAGACAGAACTTAATAACTTTCCTGAGCAGTGAATTAAGGAAAAGAGGTTATAAACTTGTCACAACACCTCATATTGGAAATGTTAACCTGTATAAGACTTCAGGACATTTTGAAAAATACGGGGCTGATTCTTTCCAGCCAATATCCACACCACAGGAGGGAGAACAATTCATGCTAAAACCGATGAACTGCCCCCATCATTGCGAAATATACAATGCCACACAGCACTCATACAAGGATCTTCCCCTGCGACTCGCAGAATTCGGAACTGTTTACAGATATGAGCAGAGCGGAGAACTGCACGGGCTTACAAGGGTACGGAGTTTTACACAGGATGATGCACATCATTTTTGCAGGCACGATCAGCTCAGGGAAGAGTTTAAAAGCATCATTGACCTGATCCTGTATGTATTTAAAATACTCGACTTTAATGATTTCACTGCACAGGTCTCCCTTCGTGATCCGGATAACAGGGAAAAATATATCGGGTCTGATGAGAACTGGGAAAGAGCCGAAAGGGATATTATAGAAGCAGCAGCTGAAAAAAATCTTCAGACAACTGTTGTGAAAGGTGAAGCCGCCTTCTATGGTCCTAAACTCGATTTCATGGTTAAGGATGCTATTGGGAGAAAGTGGCAGCTTGGGACAATCCAGGTCGATTACAACCTGCCTGAAAGATTTGACCTGACATATAATGGCAGTGATAATCAAAAACACAGGCCTGTAATGATACACCGGACAATATTCGGATCGATGGAAAGATTTGTGGCAGTGCTTATTGAAAATACTGCCGGAAAATTTCCATTATGGCTTGCCCCCGAGAAAGCAGTCATTCTTCCCATAAGCGAAAAATTCAATGATTATGCCGGAAAAGTTTTGGAAATTCTAAATAATTCCGATATTTGCACCTTGATTGATGAAAGAAATGAGAAGATAGGTAAGAAGATCAGGGATAATGAATTAAAGAGGATTCCCTACCTTCTTGTGATAGGTGAAAAAGAGGTTGAAAATAACACAATCGCTGTTAGGAAGCAGGGTGAAGGTGATAAAGGCAGTATGACAGTTGATGAATTTGTATCTTTTATAAATTCAGAGATAAAAAAAGAGATTGCTGTTTAAAGCATTATAGTTAACACTAAGTATTAATAAAATTAAAGGAGGAAAGAACTATAGCTTTACCAATGAGGCGAAGCCCGGCGAGGTTTAATCAGCCGGCTCACAGAATTAACCAAAGAATCACCGCAAAAGTAGTGAGAGTGGTCGGTGAAGGAGTAGAATCCAATGTCATGAGTATCCAGGATGCACTCAGACTGGCAGATAATCTGGAACTCGACCTCGTGGAAATTTCCCCGAATGCCGATCCACCAGTTTGCAGGATTGTTGATTATCAGAAGTTTCTTTATCAGCAGAAGAAGAAACAAAAAGAGATCAAAGCAAAAACCTCTAAAGTCGTTGTCAAAGAGATCAGATTTGGTCCGAATACTGATGAACACGACTATAATTTTAAGCTCAAGCATGCAATCAGGTTTCTTGAGGAAGGTGCCAAAGTGAGAGCTTACGTGTTCTTTAAAGGAAGATCAATTTTATTCAAGGAAAAGGGAGAAGTTCTGTTACTCAGATTCGCCAACGACCTGGAGGACTATGGTAAAGTGGAACAACTGCCCCGCCTGGAAGGAAAGAGGATGATTGTATCATTCTCACCAAAAAAGAAAAAATAGTTTTTTAATATACGTAGAAAGAAAAATGCCAAAAATGAAGACGAATCCGGGTGCAAAGAAAAGATTTTCTCTGACCGGAACAGGAAAGATCAAGCGGAAACATGCATTTAAAAGCCACATTCTGACAAAGAAATCAACAAAGCGTAAGAGAAATCTTACCTATGCAGGTCAGGTACACAAAACAGACGTCAAAAACGTTAAGTTATTACTGGCAAGTAAATAATTGCTGTTAGCATCGATCAAAGAAAAAGAGTATTAACAGATTGTTCAGCCGGGAAGAGTCTATAAGAGACCGCTGACTATCAAAAAAAATGAGTTATGCCAAGATCAGTAAATTCAGTTGCATCACGTACCAGGCGAAAAAAGGTACTGAAGCAGACAAAAGGGAACTTCGGTTCCAGAAAAAATGTCTTTACGGTTGCAAAAAACACCCTCGATAAAGGGTTACAGTATGCATACCGCGACAGGAAAAGAAAGAAGGGTCAGTTCAGAGCCCTGTGGATCCAGAGAATAAATGCGGGAGTACGCCAGTACGACATGAGCTATTCGGAGTTTATCGGGAAACTAAATAAGAAAGGAATTACTCTGAACAGGAAGACTCTTGCCGACCTCGCAATGAACCACCCTGAAGCATTTAAAGCTATAGTGGAAAAAGTAAAATAATAATTAAACAATAGATTTTTAAGCTAAAGAGGCCGTCTTATAAGTGAAGAAATCTTAATCGCTAAGCCCGCCCGTACGACATATAGTCGGGCGGGCTTAGCAGTTAAATATAATTTTTAGACGGCCTCTTTTTATTATCTCGCCTTCATAAACATACGGTTCCAGCGAATACGCCTTAAACCGGTTGCCTCCTTATCGATAGACAGCCATATAAATTTCGGTTTACCTACAATATGATCTTCCGGGACAAACCCCCAATAGCGGGAATCGGCCGAATTATGACGGTTATCTCCCATCATCCAGTAGTAATTCATCTTAAACGTGTAACTGTCGGCAGGCTTACCATTGATATAAATATTACTGCCCTCCACTTTCAGATCATTGTGCTCATAAACATCTATTATCCTTTCATAAAGGCACAGGTTTGCAGTATCCAGGTTTACAGTGACTCCTTTCTTTGGAATCCATATGGGCCCATAGTTATCTTCATTCCACGACAAGGCACGGCTGTAAGGGAAAATATAAGGAGCATATACACCTGGTTGTGAAATAAAAGGAACAACATCAGTTACATTGGTGAATTTCTTCAATGCCGCCGCATTCGATTTGGTTAATGGAAGCAGGTAAGACGAACCTGATATCATATTCTGGTCGGATTTTGAAATCCCCAGACGCTCAAAAGCCATCGGATTAATAGTAGTCCCGTTTGTACTAACAATATAATTAGTCTGCTGAGTACCATTATCAGGAACAAGCCTGCCATTTACATATAAATTTCCTTCCTTAATCGTCACAGTATCTCCGGGGATACCAATACATCTTTTTACATAATTATCTCTCCTGTCTACAGGACGGTATATAACAGTATATTTATCCCATATCTCCTTCCTCGCTTTCTGGTTGTAATAACTATTCGGTTTAAGTGCCGCACCACTGTAACTGTCGCTCATCTTCAAATCATTTGCCGTTCGCCTGAGTATCTCGTAATAACTTGTCGATGTCTCCTCAAGAACAACGGTGTCTCCCGCCGGAAAATTAAAAACAATAGGATCATTGTTTTTTACCTTCCCGAGTCCTGCCAGTCTTTTATAAGGCCACTTGACAAGGTTCGACCACGATTGTGTCTTTGTCAGAGGCAGTGTATTCTGTGTAAAAGGGAAAGCTATGGGAGTAT
>DATFLA010000499.1:0-4825 GCA_035268305.1 Bacteroidales bacterium
TTGATGTACTTGCCGGCGGACCCCGTCTGAGAGAGAAGATCCAAAATGGAATGACAGCTGACCAAATACGCGATTCGTGGAAAGACGGACTGAATAAATTTTCACTTATCAGAGATAAGTACCTGCTGTATAAATAATTCCCGTAACCGGAAATCGGCAACCGGCTTACACTCTTCCCGGGTATACTTTTAGGGCTTCATCAAGTACCTTAATGGCATTCTTAAGGTCTTCTTTTTTAAGCACATATGCTATGCGGGCTTCGTTCTTGCCTGATCCGGGTGTTGAATAGAAACCTGATGCCGGCGCTATCATAACTGTCTGTCCCTCGTATTCAAATTCTTCAAGAAGCCACCTGGCAAACCTGTCTGAATCATCAACAGGCAGTTTCACAACGGTATAAAATGCTCCTTTGGGTTTCGGACAATATACTCCGGAGATATTATTAAGAGCTTCCACCATATAATTACGCCTTTCGGTATATTCCCTGTTCACTTCTTTGAAATACTTATCGGGAGTATCAATTGATGCTTCGCCGGCTATCTGTCCGAGTCCGGGAGGAGAAAGACGTGCCTGTGCAAATTTAAGAGCTGCAGAAAGTACCTCACTGTTCTTGGTTATAAGTGCACCGATCCTTACCCCGCATTCGCTGTAACGTTTGGAAACAGAATCAAGCATTATTACATTATTCTCAATGCCATCGAGGTTCATTGCTGAGAAATGTTTTTCTCCGTCATAGCAAAATTCACGGTAGGCTTCATCTGAGAAAAGGTAAAGATCGTGTTTCTTTACAATCTCCCTGAGCTTCAGCAGCTCTTCTTTTGAATAAAGATATCCTGTAGGATTATTTGGATTACATATTATGATTCCCTTTGTCCTTGGAGTAATCTTATTCTCTATCTCCTCGATAGGGGGCAGGGCAAAATCGTCATTTATATATGAAGTTACAGGTACTATTTTTATTCCTGCCGTCGTTGCGAAACCGTTATAATTGGCATAAAAGGGTTCGGGTGTAATGACTTCATCACCGGGATTTATGCAAGACATGAAGGCAAAAAGAATAGCTTCCGAACCTCCTGTAGTAACAAGCATTTCTGTGTGGTCGATGCTAATTCCTTTCCCCTGGTAAAATGCCGCCAGTTTCCGGCGATATGATTCATTACCTGCAGAGTGGCTGTAAGCCAGTACTTTAATATTAATCTCACGGAGCGCCTTAAGGGCAACTGCCGGAGTAGGTATGTCGGGCTGACCAATATTAAGATGGTAAACTTTTACGCCCCTGTTCCTGGCTTCTTCGGCGTAAGGGACGAGTTTCCTTATAGGTGAAGCGGGCATTGACCTGCCCTTATCTGATATTAATGGCATATATTTGGTTATAAAGTTATTTACTAATGGCAAAAATAGGGAAATTAGAATTCTAAAAAGATGATTTATCTTATAATTGATTAAATAGTTTCCTGGATAATTCCTGGATGATAAGAAAAATTTAATTTGTCTCAAACTGCCGGTCTTATTACCGGATAATTAAAGAGGGCACCAGGTACGCAAGGGCAAAATTCTAAAATTCAATTCTTTGAGATTTTTGCTAACATCCTGTCCCTCTTGGTGATTATTGTTATTAACCTGTTGAGATACCCTCATATACACTACTATAGGGAATGTTATTATGAAATTTTCTATTTTTGCATTTCGAAATTCTAAAGACAAACATTTTATTTATTATGGATATTCCTTCAAAATACGAACCGGGTAAGGCAGAGGGCAAGTGGTATAAATACTGGATGGATAATGGATTTTTCAGGAGCACTCCTGATGCCAGGGAACCTTATACAATCGTCATTCCGCCACCCAATGTAACCGGGGTACTTCATATGGGTCACATGCTTAACAACACAATACAGGATGTGCTTGTAAGAAGGGCAAGGATGCAGGGCAGGAATGCCTGCTGGGTACCTGGTACCGATCATGCATCGATAGCCACTGAAGCGAAGGTTGTTGCCAAACTGAAGGAAGAAGGTATTGACAAGCGTGATCTTACAAGGGAGAAATTCCTTGAACATGCATGGGACTGGACTAACAAACATGGTGGAATAATCCTTGAACAGCTTAAGCGACTGGGTGCTTCATGTGACTGGGACCGTACACTGTTTACTATGGATGACAAGAGATATGATTCCGTTATAAAAGTGTTTGTTGATTTATATAATAAAGGACTTATTTACCGCGGAATAAGAATGGTCAACTGGGATCCCCAGGCCATGACTGCCGTTTCTGATGAAGAGGTAATTTATACTGAGGAAAAATCGAAGCTTTATTATGTAAAGTACAGGATCGTTGGTGAAGAAAACTATATAATGGTGGCTACCACACGTCCTGAGACAATTCTTGGAGATACGGCTGTTTGTGCCAATCCGGATGATAAGAGATATCAGCATCTGAAAGGTAAGAAAGTAATTGTACCCATGACCGGTCGTGAGGTCCCCTTTATTTTCGACAGCTATGTTGATCCTGAATTTGGTACAGGCTGTCTGAAAATAACGCCCGCACATGATATCAATGACTACGAGATAGGCCTGAGACATAATCTTCCCTCGATTGATGTTTTTAATCCGGATGGCACAATAAGCAGCAGGGCCGGGTTGTTTGAGGGAACAGACAGGTTCAGGGCAAGGGATCTTGCTGAGGAGGAGTTAAGAAGACTTGGCAATCTTGTCAGGGTAGAAAAGTATAATAACAAGATAGGCCGTTCCGAGCGTACCAGCGCTGTAATTGAGCCACGCCTTTCCCTGCAGTGGTTCCTTAAAATGGAGGAATTATCCAAACCAGCACTGGATGCGGTCATGAACAGCGAAGTTAAGCTTCATCCTTCAAAGTTCAAAAACCTGTATCGTCACTGGATGGAGAATGTTCACGACTGGTGTATAAGCCGGCAACTGTGGTGGGGACACAGGATCCCTGCATGGTATTACGGGAACAACGAGTTTGTCGTTGCTGAGAACCTTGATGATGCGCTGTTAATGGCAAAGGAGAAAAGTGGTAATAAGACCCTGGAAGAAAAGGATCTTACTCAGGATGAAGATGTGCTTGATACATGGTTCTCTTCATGGCTCTGGCCCATTACCTCATTCGACGGGGTTAATAATCCGGGGAATGATGACATAAAATACTATTATCCGACAAATGATCTTATAACAGCTCCTGAAATACTATTCTTCTGGGTTGCCAGGATGATAATAGCTGGTTATGAATACAGAAATGAGAAGCCTTTTGATAATGTATACCTTACAGGGCTGGTACGCGATCAGCAGAGACGTAAGATGTCGAAATCTCTTGGTAACTCACCCGAGCCGATTGAGCTTATAGAGAAATACGGAGCAGACGGAGTAAGAGTTGGAATGCTCCTGTGCTCTCCTGCCGGTAATGACCTGCTCTATGATGACAGTCTTCCTGAGCAGGGAAGGAATTTTGCCAACAAGATCTGGAATGCATTCAGACTTGTAAAAAACTGGGATGTGGATGAAAATATTCCCCAGCCGGAATCCTCTGCAGCGGCTGTTAAGTGGATGGATGAAGTATTGAAAAAAGCGATTGGTGAAATTGATTCGAATTTCAAAAAATTCAGGATATCAGAAGCACTTATGTCCGTGTACAAGCTTTTCTGGGATGATTTTTCGGGATGGTATCTTGAGATAATCAAACCTGAATACCAGAAGAATATCGACCGGCTTACCTTCGGCACTACAATATCTTATTTCGATAAACTGTTGAGGATAATCCATCCTTTCATGCCTTTCATCACTGAAGAGATATGGCAGATTATTACTGAAAGGAAGGAAGGTGAGAGTATAATGGTTTCCTCTTTACCTTCATCAGGAAAATACAACAGGGATCTTCTTAAGCAGTTTGAAATTACCAGGGAAACAGTGAGCTCATTAAGGGCGGTACGTAATGACAGGAATATTCCAAACAGAGAACCTGTAAGTCTTGTAATAAGGGCTGATAAATATGAATATAATAGCTATTTCCTGCCTGTTCTTATTAAGCTGGGCAACCTTTCTGAAATCTCATTTGCCAATGTTAAGCCTGAAGGTAGCCTGTCATTTATGGTAGGCACAACGGAGTTTTTTGTCCCTCTTGAAGGTAAAATTGATAAAGAAGCGGAAATATCACGTATCAGGGGCGAACTCAAATATAATAATGGATTTCTTGATTCAGTAATGAAGAAACTGGGTAATGAGCGTTTTGTGAATAATGCCCCGGCAAATGTCATCGAACTGGAGAGAAAGAAGAAGAGTGATGCTGAATCCAAGATAAGATCACTGGAGGAAAGGCTGAGGGAGCTGGAGAACAATTAATACTGTTCAGGGAACGAGTTTCCTTATGAAATAATTCTGATCTACAGGCACGAGTTCCCAGTCATCATTCAGTATAAGATGCCAGCCGTCGCCCGTTATTCGGTTCTTATCGGCTTTGAAGCCCTTAGCTGTTATTCTCAGATACCGGTAATTATTCGCAACAAGACATCCTCCTCTTTCAACGGTAAGTTTACCCCAGTTATCGGAGACTCTGAGCGCATGATAAAGAGTGCCAAGCGTATCGAGAGAATGGATATCCTCAGGTTCAAAATCAAAATAAGGACTCTCAAGTTCGACAAAGACAACTGGTTTTTCGGTGAAGGTACTGATCTGCTTGTTTATATTTTCTTTGATATCGGAAAGTCGCTTATCCTCCTCTTTATTTATCTCGTCAATATTGTAGTTAACCGCAAGGCTGCCTGCAACATCCCTGCATATAGCAGGCAATTCAATATTATACAGGGTCTTTACCT
>DATFLA010000500.1:0-5683 GCA_035268305.1 Bacteroidales bacterium
TGCCTGTTATATCATACCTGAAAGGTCTCTGTCGTCCGGCCAGTATTTTAATAACCTGTACCCATAGTCCCGATGTAAGAAGGGCCTGGCTGACCAGAAAACTCGTTTCAACTCCTTTCTTATTTTTAAAGATTGCACTCATGGTACCGAAGACTATTACAGTGCCATAGCCCGACCTGCTTCCAAAGCTGGTTATCACCGGCGAGGCACGCCTTATCCATTCGTGTCTGCTTTTAAGCACCTTCGTATAATCATCTGTCAGCCCGTCGGAGCATGTCAGTCCTGCAGTTAACAGAACCACAGATCCTGAAAGAAATAATTCTTTTTTCCTGAAATGAAAAGGAGCGGCTGCCTGTTCTGCGGTATTATGTAACAATGACGGGAAATATCCTTTCCTGGAACGGAAGGAAAAAAGACTGTCGCTGCTGTATATATTCGTTCGTTTGTGCCGTGAGACAGAATCAGGTCCGGCGTGTGATACGAAATGCGGCAACAGATCATTAAGTGCCTCTCCAGCATTTCCAGGAACGGCTTTTATTATTGAGGTCGTGCCAAGAAATAACACTGCAAGAAACAAAACGGTGATCCTTTTTACATATAGTATTTCACTGGTACCCATCTGCAGTAATGTAATAATTATCCGCTTTTATAACAGCTTAAGCTGTCGGATTATCCCGGTATATGCTAATATTCAGATTTCAAATATGCAACTCAAATCTGAATAGAAACTGGTTTTAAAATAATACTTACAGTTTTTAATCAGATCAGCACAATACACCTTCTTTGAAAAGTAATAAGGTCATTCTTTTGTATGAATTGAAATAATTCTTATTTTTACCTCTAAGGCCCGGTTTGGGGGGACAGCCTGATAATTAAGATACCTGGAACACTCTGATTTCAAAATAACGTAATTTAAACCTGATCAAAAATGAAAAAAAGAAGTATTATTTCAATTGTTGTGTTGTTTACTGTAGCAGCTTTTATGTCAACGACATTCTACTCCTGCAAGCCTTCTGGCAAATACATTGGTTTACAGCTCTATTCAATTCGTGATTCCATAATGAGAGATGTGCCGGGTGCTATTGCCAAGGTAAGTAAAATGGGATACAAATTTGTCGAACCTGCAGGCTATGCTGATGGAAAATTCTATGGGATGACCCCTGCTGATTTTAAGGCATTGCTCGATAAGAACAACCTGCCTATGATTAGTTCACATACAGGCCAGGCTCTTCCTGATTCAGCTCACTGGGATGAAACTATGGCATGGTGGGATGCATGTATTGATGCCCATGCCCAGGTTGGCACCAAATATATTGTACAACCTTTCATGGGACCGGAAGCCTACAGGAGTCTCGATACTCTTAAGATGTATTGTGATTACTTCAATGCAATAGGTGAAAAATGTGCAGCCAAAGGTATTAAGTTCGGCTACCATAACCATAATATGGAATTCTCAACACAGCTAGACGGCCAGACAGTATACGATTTTATGCTTCAGAATACCGATCCTTCAAAAGTGATATTTGAAATGGACCTTTACTGGACTGTCATGGGTGGAGCAAATCCTCTTGATTACTTTGACAAGTACCCGGGTCGTTTCGAACTGTGGCATATTAAAGATAAATACGAGGTTGGCGGACAGGGAACAATGATGGACTGGGAGAAAATATGGTCCGGCGCACAGAAATCCGGTATGAAATATGGTATTGTAGAGGTTGAAGAATATAACTTCGATGAATTTACAAGCTGCCAGAAAAGCCTGGAGTTCCTTAATAATGCTCCGTATGTTGTAATGCCGGCACATTAGTAATTAATCCTATAAGTATATTTATTGAGAGGAGGTTGCCCGGAAACTCAAATTTAACCGCAGGGTACACAAAGATGGCGCAAAGCGCACAAGGTTATTAAATTAAAGATTAACACTTTACTATCTTGGTGTTTTGCCTTTGCGACCCCATCCGGCCGTGTGTGGTAACAGTGGGCTCTGCGGTGAGATTTTTTGAGATGTAAGACAACTTCCTTCTTTTTTTTCATAAGTATATAATTCCCAAACATAGGGCCGCATGATAAAGAGACTTTTTTTCACGGTTATCATCCTGCTTACTCTTACAGGCTGCAGGAAAAGTTATTATACAGTGGATGATTTCATCTCCGTACCCAAGATAGATGCACATGTCCATATAGATACAGATAAAGGGTATTTTGAAAAGCAGGCTCAAAAGGATAACTTCAGGCTTATAACACTTAATGTGGACCATTCCAATTCGGCAGCTGTTGAGCAGCAGCTCGGATGGGCTCTTCATGCGGTTGCTGAATTCCCCGGCAATGTATTCTACGGAGCTACGTTTTGTTTCGATACAGCCGGATGGGGAACACCTGCCTGGAGCAACAGGGTCGTAGCTCAGCTTGAAAGATCCATTAAAAAAGGAGCTGTTACAGTCAAGATATGGAAGAATATAGGTATGACCGAAAGAGACAGGAATGGCAGGTTCATAATGGTTGATGATCCGGGCCTCGATCCTGTATTTGACTTTATTATCAGTAAGGGACTGCCTGTGACTGGTCATCTGGGTGAACCGCGCAACTGCTGGCTGCCTCTCGCTGAAATGACTGTGAAAGGAGATAGCAGCTATTATGCCGGGAACCCAAAATATCACATGTACCTGCATCCTGAGTATCCTTCATATGAAGATCAGATAAGAGCCCGCGATAATATGCTGGAAAGACATCCCGGACTTATTTTTATAGGTTGCCACCTTGGAAGCCTGGAATGGAATGTCGACTCACTGGCTGTCCGGCTCGACAGGTTCCCGAATATGTCGGTAGATATGGCGGCACGCGTTTGCCACCTGGAATACCAGTCAGCAAAAGACCGTGAAAAGGTACGCAATTTCTGCATTAAATACCAGGACAGGTTGCTTTACGGAACCGATTTGAGCTCCGGCAATAACAACGATCCTGTTTCACAGGCAGCATATTATCACAGGACATGGCTTGATGACTGGAAGTATTTCGCTACGGATGAGATGATGAACACCGATGCTTTCAGCGGGGAATTCAAGGGACTGCAACTGCCCAGGGAAGTGGTAGATAAAATATTTTACAGGAATGCGGTGAAATGGTATAACCTACCCTGATCCCTAATGTGTAAGTGATTTATAATCAGCCGCCTCCTCTTAGCCTGCGAAGTTCGTTAAAATGATCCATGGACATCTTTTCACGTGCCTCACGTGATGTCTTGCGGTATTCTTCAAATTCATCCTTCAGTTCCTCCAGGTCTTTTTTAGTCCTTTTCATTGCCTGAAGTGTTCCCCTGAAAGCGAGGAATCCGATAGCCAGAAGTACCAGTAAACCAACAATTACAGACCACATAATACTGTTATACGCTATCTTGTTAACTTCCATTCCCAGTATCTTTATACTGTTTTTAGTTGTTGTCATTTCAAACAGCATCACCTTAGTTGAGTCGAGTGTCTGACCAAGTGAGTCGATGGTGTTATTCAGTCTTGCAACCGAGTTATTAAGAGAAATTGTTGTTTTCCTGTCAAAGGCGATGGAATCATTGACATTCTGTTTCAAACGCTGGAACATATCTTCCCTTATGGCCCTGTAATTCTCATAGATCCTGGTCCGTTTCTCAATATAATCAAGCTGGTCCTTAAGTGGTTTTTTTATCAGGTCCTCAGGTAATGATGACTGCCCGTATATTCCCGGGAAAGCCATTACTACAAGGAACATTGTAAATAGAAATTTCTTAACGGATATTTGCATGGCTACTTCGTGGTTAGATAAGATTAAAACAGACTCTTAATTTAATAAACGATCCAACCTGTTTTATATTATATATCGAAAAAGAGTAAATTTAACCTGTCAAATTCATTTAGCTATACCTTTTAATATATAACAATCAGTTTAAGTAGATGAGAGTACATTTTTCAGATTATTTATTATTTATTTTCATTACCCTGTCATTCTCAGCATGTAATAGTGCTGGTAATGAACATGTTTCTAAAATAGATTTTGTTAATGATCCTTCTGCCAACAGGCTTGATGTTAAGGTTGACGGCAGGCTTTTTACATCCTTCTGCTGGCCTGAGGATCTTAATAAACCTGTACTTTACCCTGTCCTTACCCCCAAGGGTGATACGATAACAAGAGGATTTCCCCTTAATACACGTCCGGAAGACCATACTGATCATAAACACCAGGTTGGTATCTGGTTGAGCTATGGTAATGTTAACGGGGTGGATTTCTGGGAAAACGCAAAGAGTGATACTCCGGACCCTGACGATGGTGTTATAAAGCATATTAAGATTGAGCGTTTGTCAAGCAAAAACGGCAAGGCTTATTTTGTATCAGCTGAGCGATGGCTCGGTCCTTCCGGAAACAGGGTGCTTGATGAGCATTCTGAATATCATTTTACAGCACACGGCTCTGTAAGGATAATAGACAGGATCACCACACTGACAGCAGGTGATACGGCAGTTGTGTTCAAAGATACAAAGGAAGGTTTTTTTGCAATAAGGCTCGCCAGGCAACTGGAAATGCTAACAGCCGGTTCTGAATCATTGTCCGGTATACGCCTTGATTCCGGCAGGACGGCTAATCTTCTTAAGTACAATGGTACCGGTAATTATGTAAGCAGCGAAGGTATCAGTGGTGAGAGTGTTTGGGGTACACGTGCCAGGTGGGTCAGCCTTACCGGTATCATTAATAACGACCCGGTATCTGTTGTAATATGCGACCATCCTGGGAATCCCGGTTATCCGGCTTACTGGATGACCCGTGGCTATGGTCTGTTTGCTGTCAACCCGCTGGGCTGGAGTGATTTCACAAATGGAGAGAAGACATTTGACTTTAACATTAAGCCAAATAAATCGGCAAAATTCAGGTACAGGCTTATAGTATGTTCAGGCACTTTCCTGGCACCTGTGGAGATAAACAGGTTCGCCGATGAATTCGCCAAAAACTATAAGTAATAAATCATTATATGCACAGATGCATCCTGGCTCAGCATAAATCTTACATTTATTTTAATTACATTGGATAACCGTGACAATAATATGTTGCAACAAACTGGTTGCAAATTGAAATATAATAAAGAATAGAAGTCATGATAACTTTTACTGTTTCTGTTGTATTCCTCCTGCTTGGTTATTTTATTTATTCACGATTTATTGAGCGTATTGAAGGAGTCGATTCCGGTCGTCAGACCCCTGCCTATAAAATGAATGACGGTGTCGATTATGTCCCGATGCCCTGGTGGAAAGTATTCCTTATCCAGTTTCTCAATATTGCAGGACTGGGACCCATATTCGGTGCTATAGCAGGGGCCATGTGGGGACCTGTTGCCTTCCTGTGGATTGTACTTGGTTCGGTTTTTGCAGGAGCGGTACATGATTATTTTTCGGGCATGTTGTCTATTCGGCACAACGGCTTGAGCATCACTGAGATAGTCGGGATATATCTCGGTAAGGGTGCCAAACAGTTCATGAGGGGATTTACAGTATTGCTGATGGTGATAGTCGGTGCTGTCTTTATAATGGGACCCGCCAGGATACTTGAAGGGATGACACCCGATTTTGCAACTATGACCTTCTGGGTATGGGTCGTATTCGGATATTATGTGCTGGCTACAATGTTGCCAATTGATAAGATAATCGGCAGGTTATACCCTTTATTT
>DATFLA010000501.1:0-4249 GCA_035268305.1 Bacteroidales bacterium
ACGGTATGGTAGACACTGAACGTACAGGAGAGCTTGTAAGACTTGCCGGTCCGATGCAAGTGACATTTCACAGGGCGTTTGATATGTGTCCGGATCCGGTAAAAGGTCTTGAAGACATAATAAATACCAGGTCAAACAGGATTTTAACATCAGGACATAAAAACAATGCTGTCGATGGGCTGGAATTAATAGCACAACTTGTAAAACTGGCAGGTAACCGTATTATTATAATGCCAGGGGGCGGACTTAATATAAATAATATTAAAGAGGTAATTTTTAAAAGTAAGGCGAATGAGTTTCACCTGACAGGCAGGTCTCTTACTGACAGTAAGATGGAATATCGTCGTGATGATATCTTTATGGGCGGGTATCCGGAAGTGAAAGAATATTCCCGTAAAGTCGCCGACATTTCAATTATTGAAAAAATTGCAGTAATAATAAAACAACAGGAATAGTTAATCTAGTATCAAGACTCTTATATCCAGCCACTTAAGAAAATATCTGATTTTTGGGAGATTAAGATAAAGCTGATATCTTTGGAAACTTATTTACCTGTAAACAGAAGAAGTATCGATTAATTTAATATTAAGATATTATGAAAAAAATACTGATTATAGTACTACTGGCATTGATACCGGGAATGCTTTCTGAACAGATCACAAATGCGTGTACCAACTTCATTGTCACAAAAGGAGCATCTGTAAAAGGATCAACAATGATAACCTATGCAGCTGATTCTCACCAGCTATACGGAGAGCTGTATTTCTGGCCTGCAAGGGATTATCCAAAAGGCAGCATGGTTGATGTTATTGAGTGGGACACACAGCGATATATGGGAAAAATACCGCAGGTGGCTCACACTTATTCTGTAGTTGGTAATATGAATGAACACCAGCTTGCTATCGGGGAAACTACCTTTGGCGGTGTTGAAGGTCTTGTCGATACAAGTGCAATAGTTGATTACGGAAGCCTTATCTATCTAACCCTCCAAAGGGCAAAGAATGCAAGAGAGGCAATTAAGGTAATATCCGGGCTTGTATCAGAATATGGTTATGCAAGCGAGGGAGAATCATTCTCTATAGCTGATCCTAATGAGGCATGGATCCTTGAAATAGTTGGTAAAGGGCCTGGGAACAGGGGAGCCGTATGGGTTGCCCGTCGTATTCCGGACGGATATATCTGCGGTCATGCAAACCAGGCCAGGATACGTACTTTCCCGCTTGCAACTGGGAAAAAGCACAGTGTGTCAATCACATCGAAAGAACTTGACAGGATAATGGATCCTGAAGTTGAATGTGTTTATGCATGGGATGTGGTTGATTTTGCGAGAAGCAAAAACCTCTATGCCGGTAAGGATGCTGACTTCAGTTTTTCAGACACATTCAATCCCATTACTTTTTCAGGGGCCCGTTTCTGCGAGATACGTGTATGGTCATTCTTCAAATCGGTCAATAATAACATGCAGCAATATTTTGATTATGTTTCAGGGTATGATCTCAGCAGGCGGATGCCTTTATGGATCAAACCCGACAGAAAATTGTCTGATCATGATATGATGAATTTTATGAGGGACCACCTTGAAGGCACTCCCCTTGATATGAGAAAGGACATTGGAGGCGGTTCATTTGGTTGCCCTTACAGATGGCGCCCGCTGGAATGGAAACTATCGGATGAGAAAGATGCAAGAGAATACCTTAATGAACGTGCAACGGCAACCCAGCAGACAGGTTTCGTGTTTGTGGCTGAAAGCCGTAACTGGCTGCCTGATCCGATAGGCGGAATACTATGGTTCGGAGTGGACGATGCTGCCACTACAGTTTTTAACCCTATATATTGTGGAATAACACAGGTTCCCGAATGTTATAAAGTCGGCAATGGTGATCTTCTCACCTACTCTCCCACTTCGGCATTCTGGCTTTTTAACCAGGTTGCCAACTTCTGCTACAGCCGTTATGACCTGATGAGTGCCGATGCCCGGAAAGTTCAGAATGAACTTGAAACGAAATATGTGGCACGGACCGATTCAATAGATTCAGCGGCTCTTAAACTTTCAGCATATGATATGAAAAAGGCAACCGACTTTCTTACAGCTTATTCCATCTCCACTGCACAAAAGACATTTGACAGATGGAAATCATTAAGCGAGTACCTGCTTGTCAAATATATAGACGGTAATATCAAGAAAGAAAAGGATGGTAAATTTGAGAGGAATAAATGGGGTAATCCGGTGATGCCTTCACAACCGGGCTATTCCGATGCATGGAAGAAAGCTGTCATAGAACAGACAGGAGATAAACTCCTTGTTCCTGCAGGTGCTGAAGAATAATATGAAAATGATCTTATCCGCTCTGCTACAGGAAAATCAAAAAGTTTATAAGCCTTAAAATAATAGTTACATATTTTTCTGAATTATAAATATTATTTATACATTTGCGACCGGATTTTTGAAACCAAACAGAGAATACAAAATACTTTGCGAGATGAACTTAATGAACGTTGTTGAGAAAGATTTAGCGGTAACAAACGAATTCCCGAAATTCGGCGCTGGTGATACCATTACCGTACATTATAAGATTAAAGAAGGTAACAAGGAAAGAATACAGCAATTCCGGGGAGTTGTGATCCAGAAGAGCGGAAGTGCTCATACTGAAACCTTTACCGTAAGAAAAATGTCGGGCAATATTGGTGTGGAAAGGATATTTCCTGTTGCTTCACCATTTATTGACAAAATAGAAATAAACAAACACGGGAAGGTACGCAGGGCAAGAATTTTCTACCTTCGAAACCTTACCGGCAAGAAAGCACGTATTAAAGAGAAAAAATTCTGATAACAAACAGAAAAGAGGGTGCCTTTTTAAGACACCCTCTTTTATTTTAGTTTTTTTTCCTTCTTCTGATGCAGACTTTGTTTTATCCGGTTCAGATCTTTTTAAGCAAATCTTCCTTTTTGGTTTTGGCTTCATCCACGAGCTTTGCAGCCTGGCTATCTGCCTCACGAATAAGCTGGTCAGCCTTCTGATCGGCTGTTTTTATCAGACCATCAGCAGCTTTTTTAGCAGCCATTTTAGCAAGTGGTCCCTTTGATGAAGCATCTTCATTAAGCTTTTTCGCCTGCGATGCAGCCTCGCTCCGTAGTTTTTCAGCAGCCCGTGCAGCTTCATCTTTCAGCTGTTGACCGCGTTCTTCAGCTTCTTTAATAAGCTTGTCACCCCTGGCTTCTGCTTCAGCGCGAGCTTTTTCTTTGGCATTATCAATAGTATTGTCAATAACCTGTTTTGCTGCAGGCTTTTCTCCTCCGCTCCCGGCTGATGATGATCCGTCTGATCCGAAAAAGGGTGATACGACAGGTTTACTGAAAGTACCCGTAACCTTAACATTTACCTTCAACACATCAGCAGGCTTATAAGCAATCCCAAATCGCGCAGCCTGATCAGAGAGGTTATCCAGAAAAGAGTTTACGGCACCGCCCAGGTCAGATCGTGGAAACTGAGTCTTTACAATGTAATTTATTGTCTGGTCCAGACCCTGGTCACCACTTATATTCATCTTTAGGTTTCCTGTTTTAACATCGAACGGGCTGACATAAATTCTTCCGTCAGTGATCCTGAAACTTATGTTTATATCCTTGAATGTATTTCCGTATTTATCGCCCAGCTTAAGCAATTCCTTCATCCTGTCAAAAGTAGCCGATTCTACAAGTGTAATCTGATCAGACTGTATCTTGCCATAACCATTTATTGTGCTTACAAGCGGCATCATATCCTTACCGAGCAGACTGTTGTAATCAAGTTTTGCATTGATCTTGCCATCAAGTCCTTTTGCAGCAGGAGCCAGTTTTCTCACTGTATTGAAAGTATTGAATGCATCCTTAATTCCAACACCCTTCAGATTAAAGTCGGCTTTCATAACCGGTTTCAGAGTATCCCTGGTATCGTAATCGGCATTCATCGCAAGGGTCCCTCCCAAAAGTTCCATGTCTGTATTCTTCAAACTCAGAACACCGTCATGGATAACTATCTTACCTTTTATGTTCCTGGCATCAATATTATCATATTTGAATTCGTTAAGGCTGGCATTAAGATCAAAGTCGATATTACGAGGCACAACTATAAGGCTCAGAGAAGTAGTATCCTCAACCGGAACAGTTACCTTCGCCTCAGTGCTGTCAGACACTGCAGCTGTCGCAGGCTGACTGACATCGGATCCTGGTTCCATCTCCGACATTATTTCAGAAGCATCTATCAGTTTC
>DATFLA010000502.1:0-4738 GCA_035268305.1 Bacteroidales bacterium
TCCTCTTCCTTTTCAAACAGTTTCTTTTCAGCCTGCTTATACTTCGAGATGTCCCTTGAGAAGCCCAGTATTGTAACAATATTCCCGTTTTCATCGTATTCCGGAGTAAGCATCAGGTGAATCCAGATATTAGTACCCTCACCGCCCCATTCAATCTGATCATTGAACTCCACACCGGTTTCAAATACATGATTTATTGTTTCCTCCATGAATTTACACTGTTCAGTAGTGTAAACACCGGCTTCCATGTGGGTTTTTCCAATAACAGATTCTTTTTCCATTTCCAGGTTTTTCAGGCCTGTGCTGTTTATATAGACATACCTTAACTCTTTATCGTACCTGGTAATGAAATCAGGACTGTTTTCCACAATTGAAACATACATATTATCTTTTTCATCTGAAACAGTTGCCATAACCAGCGGACTTATAGTTTTTACAAAACAGAATCGCTGTCATCTATTTCAAGGTTTATAGTTTTATTTACCGGGTACCCGGAATTGTAAAATAAAACCTGCTTCCCTGATCTTCTTCACTTTCCACCCATATCCTGCCTTTATGCTTTTCCACAAATTCTTTACACAGCAGCAGTCCCAGACCAGTGCTTGACTCTCCGGCAGTTCCTTTCCTGTTTGTTTTTTCATTGATCCGGAATAACTTATCCTTAATATTAGAGGGCACCCCTATTCCCGTATCCTCAATGACTATTTCAACCTCTTTATTGTCATTATAATGTGCCTCTATCGTAACCTTTCCCCCTGATGGTGTAAACTTGAGGGCATTAGACACTAGGTTCCTTACAACAGCTTCTAGCATATGCCTGTCAGCAATTGCATACATATCCCCCGGCACATTATGGTAAACAGATATATTCTTACTGCGGGCCTGTTCTGAAAGCAACTCAGTACAATCCCTCAGGTCATCTTCAAGTTTAATCCTTTCAGGAACGAAGTCCATGACACCTCTCTGCAATCTCGACCATTCAAGCAGGTTCTCGAGGAGACTAAAGATGTTAGCGGCAGAGGTCTTCATACCTAGGGTGATATCCCTCATTTCTTCAGGATCCATCGTCATTAGTTCTTCTGTCAGTATCTGCGTTGCCAGGACAAAAGAACTCAGGGGGCCTCTGAGGTCATGTGCGATGATTGAAAAGAACTTATCCTTTTCAGCATTCATCTCGACAAGCATATTATTTTTCTCAAGAATTTCCTCTTCCGATCGTTTCCTGTCTATTGCCACGGCTATCTGGCTACCGATAGACATCAGGAGCCGGACATCATTTTCTGTATATACATCAGGTTTTTCATAATGCTGTAAAACCATTACTCCGACTATCCTGGAGGGAGTCTGAAGAGGGATTCCCACCCAGGAAGGAGAAGGTGATCCTACAGGTTCAACCTCCCCTTTTTCCAACAGCATATTATATTCTTCCTCAGTAAAGAGAAAGGGTGTAAGTGTTCTGAAAACATAATCGGTACAACTTTTACCCATTGATGTGGGAGCCGGGGAAGTATCATATTTATCCACGAAATAGGGAAAACTGAACAAGCCTGTGGATTCATCAAAAAGAGCAACGAAGAAGTTATCTGCATAAACTACTTTACCGAGTGAATTATGTATCAGCTTAAGCAGCTGATCGAGGTTGGATGTTGTTGTAACACCACGGGTTATCTCGAAAATGATCCTGTTTTCAATTTCAGTTCTCTTCCTGCTTGTTATATCCCTTACAATACCGGTAAAGAACCTGCCTTCTGATGTCTCCCATTCAGCAAGTGACAGTTCCAGGGGAAAATTGTCACCGTTCTTTCTTGTTCCGTTCAGTTCAACTATCCTGTTTGGATCATATGTAGTATCCCTTCTTTCCAAAAGGATCCTGCTCTTAATATGATCCTTTAAATAATCCACCGGTATTATAAGATCAAGAGGTTCACCTATTATATCTTCTTCTTTATACCCGAAAATATTTTCAGCCCCCTTGTTCCATCCAATTACGTTTCCTTCGTAATTTATTGTAATAATTGCATCGTGAGCCGACTGGGCAACGGACCTGAAACGTTCCTCACTGTGTTTCAGGGTCTCCTCCGCATATTTTTGCTTTGTGATATCTCTTGATATACCAAAGGTGCCGATTATCTTTCCTAACTTATTATACAGTGGCAGCTTCATTGCGTGGAACCAAACAACCTGGTTGTCTTTCCTTGTCAGCTTTTCCTCTTTTATAACAGGTTTCCCCGTGCGTATCACAGTTTGCTCATCTTCATATGCGGCTCTTGCAGCTTCCTCTGTAAAAAAATCAAAATCTGACTTGCCAACCACCTGGTCGGGATTATCCAACCCGAAAGACAAAGCATGAGCCTTATTGTTTCTTATAAAACGACTGTTAATATCTTTAAAGTAAATATGATCAGGAAGGTTGTTCATAAGTGAATTAAAGATCATTTGCTCCAATTCAAGTGCTTCCTCTGTCATCAGGGTTGTTGTAATATCCCTTGTAACATTCAAAAGATGAGGCTCCCCTTCAATTGAAATTATTGTGGCAGTCATGGAACCGGTTATAAATGTCCCGTCTTTTGCCCTGAAACGGGCGTTGAAATTTGTTACTTTGCCCTCTTTTTTCAATCTTTGGGTAAGCTCCTCCCTGTCAGCAGGATCAGCCCATATATTCAGTTCCAAAGAAGTCTTTCCAATAACATCCTCCGGTTCATAGCCCGTGATAGCCGTAAATCCCTCGTTAACCGAGACATACAACCCATCTGATAACCTGTTGATATTAACAGAATCAGGACTTGTCATAAAAGCAGTTCTGCATTTTTCCTCACTCTCGCTCAAACGTATTTTTAAGTCACCGATGAGAGCTTCCTGTTGCAGGTACTTTTTCTTCAGATTCTCAAAAGACAGCTGCAACTCCAGCATATCTTTGATTATATCGTCCTTAGGCTTTTCATTGTAATCCATCACTACGTAATTAATAAACCTCTGTATAACAGACAGTATTCTGGTTGTTCATCTAAATCCACCCTGAAAAAATCCCCATTTGAAAGGTTCTCCAAGATATAAATTTCCTGTTATAAAACAATATTAGCACAGGTAATTCTAAATTAGTAATTAATCAGATATACCACAATGTCAATAATTATCCACAAATCTTAATGATTTCCAAACTCCTTTTCTACCCATCTGTCTTAATCATTTTTCTTTTTAACTTTGCGAATTCAAAAATAAAATATGCAATACGATATAAAACGCGGAATCAGGGGACTTATTTTCGATCTTGACGGAACACTGGCAGATACAATGCCCTACCATTTTGAAGGCTGGAGAAAAGCCTGCAGAAAATTCGGGGCAGATATAGATAATGCCTTCCTCAGAAAGCATACAGGGACACCAGGCTGGTTGATTGCCGACGAGATAATAAAAAAGTGTGGTTTGGATGGCACTGTTTCCAGGGAGGAAATTATGCATGAAAAATTAATGCAGTTTACAAAAGAGCAGCACCTTGTGCAACCCATATCACAGGTTGTTGATATAGTAAAAAAATACTATGGAATTTTACCCATGTCAATAGGTACCGGGGGTCACAGGGAAGCTGTTGAGAGGACACTTGAGGTCACCGGATTACGAAAATATTTTGATATTATTGTTACAGCCAATGATGTCGATAATTTCAAACCTCATCCCGAGACCTTTTTAAAATGTGCTGATTTGATGAATGTTGAACCTCAGTTCGTAGAGGTGTTCGAAGATGGTGACCTTGGTCTGGAGGCTGCCCGCACAGCAGGTATGCAGGCAACCGACGTCAGACCATGGTACGATTCAGACTGGTGATCAGCAGGCCATCTCACCTGCGTTCTTCATTGCCGAAAGAAGGTTATATGCTCCGCGGAACACCACCCGGGTACCGGAAATATCAAAGCCTTCAGGTAATTTCACCTCCGTATATCCCGATGATGAAGCGCCTTTGGTAACCTCTATTAATTTATATTCCGTGAATGCCATTCCCGATTCTGTCTTGTCTCTTTCATAGATGAAGATATAGTTCTTATCATCAAAACTGACCACCGCTTCGGAAGGGAGAGCTGTTACCATGTTGTCAGATTCAACCACAGATGCATTAACATACATACCGGGCAATACATTTTCACAGTTACTCTCAACGGCCGCATAAATAATAAATGTATTATCCTCACCCATTGATTTACCGGTACGTATTACCCTGGCTTGGTGCTTCTCAGTCTCATTATTGATAAAGAACACCACATCCTGGCCCGATCTCACCTTATCAGCATCTTTTTCAAAGAGTGTAAGTTCCAGCAGTAGCTTTTTCCTGTTGACAACCTCGAACATTACATCAGCCGGATTAATATATTTTCCCGTATTTACCTGAACCGAAGTAATATAACCGTCGATAGGAGAAATAACATTAACAGAACTGCTTATATTATCGGCAGTAAGTTTCTCAGGATTGATCCCTATCAGCAATAATTTCTGCTCCAGCGATCTCACAAGTGCTTTCAGATTATTATAATCAACTGTTACTTCCTGGACACTCTTTTCGGAATACACATCATCGCGGTAAAGCTCGGAATGCCTTTTATAGTCTGCTTCGGCAAAAGTGAGCTTATTCTTTGCCTCCAGGTAATTCTGCTGGATATCAACAAAATCAGGATTATTAATAACAGCCATTACCTGGCCTTTTCTTACAGCATCACCCGGCATCATATTCGTATATTTTATAAAGCCG
>DATFLA010000503.1:0-2007 GCA_035268305.1 Bacteroidales bacterium
AAAAAACAATAACTTCATTTTAAGATATAACTCTGTCCGAACCTATGATAATGATTTTATCATGGTAATATTATACCGCGATCCTCTTATTCATGCGGCATCATTACTGGAGAAACACCGTGAATTCAAAAAACTTCAGGAAGAGGATCCCTTTGTGCTTGAATATATGAACTGGCTGGGGCACCATGAATTCGGGTTAAATCAGAAAGCATTCAGTTTCAATGGTCGCCACTACGACTCAAATAATGATAAAGATTCGATGGACTACTGGCTGGAAGCCTGGATAAACTATTACAGTTATGCCTTAACCATTGATCATCCCCATACTCTTATAATTAATTACGGTTCCTACTGCGCGAAACCAGAAGTAACAGTAAAATCCATACTCGAGAATGCAGGATTGTCCGGAGAACTTCCGGATTATAAACCATTCAATAATAAAAGGAAGACAGTCGAAAAATTTTCAGAAAAGATAAATGAAAGGGCTCAGGAAATTTATATCCAATTATGTGAATTAGTAAAGACTTAATATGAAAGTCAGGGTTTGTCAGATTTTATCATTCTTTCCCGCCTTTGATGAGTAGCCAGACAGAGAAAGCCATTTCGCCTACAATACTTGGAACTGCCACCAGTACCAGGAAAACAGGGGCGTAGGTTTCATAATCCGGGAGTACAAAATGAGCTCCAGTATCTACCATATACATGATCCCTGCAATCACCAGAAAGATTCCGATTATTTTTGGTCTGCCTATGATCCTGCCCAGCAGAATAAGGTGTATCCCAAAGAAAAACAGCCCGATCAGCCAGATGGTATTGAAAATATCCACCTGCATCAGGATCTCCTGGCTGGATGTGAATAAAAGTGAGGCCACAAGTGCAAAAATCGCTACTCCCATTATGGCTGCATGCATCATCCTGAACAGCGTACTGAGCACGGATAGCACATGCTCCTTATAGAGTTCAAGGAGTGCCCATGCAACAACAACATCAAAAACGACTGTTATTATAAATGCCAGTAATAAAAAAGCCCGGTGCATTCTTTACAACCTGACCATCCTTAGTGTTCACCGGTTATCTTCCTCGCACTGATCATTGTAAACAATACAACCAGGCCAAGAAGGGCCACTAAAGCTGACAGGTAGTAAACTCCCTTCATCTCTCCAATGGAATATCCAATCCCTATGATTAAGGGCCCCAGGGTTTGACCAATCCTGAGATTCATACCATTTAATGACATAAATGCTCCTCTTTGATTATCGGGAGCCAGATTGGCCAGGGAGGTTTGCAGACTGGGCATATTAAGTGCCTGTGCAGCGCCGAATATTAAGATCGGAAGAAGAAACAGATACAGATGATTGACTTGAGGAATAACCAGGGAAACGATAAAATAAAGTGTAAAAGCTGTTTTTAATAAGAATAAACTACCGAATCTGTTGGTCAGTCTGCCAACCTGTGTTGCAAGGACTGCCGTAGTTAATGAACTTATTGATAATAATATGCCAATCTGAGGAGGTGTAAGATCAAATCTTTGACTGACCAGGAAAGGGATGTAAGTTAAAAAAGCACCATATAATATAATAAAGGTCAGAATACCTAAAAGAAATATACCGATCACCTCCTTCTTTCTGATACTTATTGAAATAGCCTTGATATACTGTTTGAAATCAGATACTTTTTCAAATTTCGGTTCCCTGATACCAAAGACGACAAAGAGACCAACCGGGATGGCCAATAAAGGTAAAATAAAAGGGTAATACCATGCAATTCCCGCCAGTGCTCCGCCAATTAAAGGATAGGAAGCAGTTGATAAACTCAACACACTGGCATTGTAACCCATGGCAGCAGGGCGGTCTTTTCCTCTGAAGAAATCGCCCACCAGCGTTATGTTGACCGATCCCAGAGGAGCTGCACCTATACCCTGAATTACCCGAAGAAGAATAATAAAGTGGAAGGTCTTTATAAAGAAGATTGAAAAACCGGCCAGTCCGAAAATGAAAAGGGAGGGAA
>DATFLA010000504.1:0-8344 GCA_035268305.1 Bacteroidales bacterium
AGTTTAAATAGTATAATACATTAAAGTATATATACTATTATTACAGACATTCTGTTTAATTAAATAATGATTTACCTGGATTTGAAGCAACCTTAATTTGATGAATAGTGTCATATATCCGGAACAAGTACGGGCTTTTTAACTAACTTTGATCCATCACTGTCTATCTATGATTACTAAGCTTAAGAATAAAACTGTCAGAATTTTCCAAAAACATTCACTCCCAAGGTGGTTTGTACTTTTTGTTGATTTAGCAGCTGTTTTTTTAACTTTCATTTTTGCTTATTTACTAAGGTATAATTTTGAATCTTATACCTTTAACTGGACAATTGCATTAGGACATGCTGCAATTGTGAGTTCTGTTTACCTTGTTCTGATGATTGTTTTTAAGTCGTATTCCGGACTTATAAGACAAACTACCATAAGGGACACATTTGTTATTGCTATTACAAATACTACAGCTCTTCTGTTCCTGACATTGTTAACAGTATTAAGTCGTAAGCTGCTGCTTGGGAAACTTTCAGACATCCCGATTTCAATCCTGATGATACATTATGTAACAGTGACCGTATCATTATTCTTCTTCAGGGTTTCTGTAAAAATGTTCTATGTTTTTATATCTGCGCCAACAAACCGGAGAAAGAGTGTTATAATTTATGGCGCCGGTGAAACCGGGATAATGGTTAAACGTGTTATTCAAAGTGATCCTAAAAGCGGGTTTCACCTGAAAGGATTCATTGATGATAATATAAGATTGCAGGGGAAAAAAGTTGACGGCTATCCTGTTTATTCCAATCATATACTTTCGAAGGAATTTATAGAATCTGAAGGAATCAGTGTTTTTATTTTCGCAATAAACAATATCTCTTCCGCCAGGAAAAAGGAAGTCCTGGAATCTGTTGTTGAACTTGGTCTGGAAGTTCTTGATACACCGTCAATTGACCAGTGGCTTAATGGGAATATAAAAGTTAAACAACTCCGTAAGGTCCAGCTTGAGGATCTCCTCGGCAGGGAACAGATAACCCTCGATATGCAAAGAATAGGTGAAGGCCTGAAGGATAAGACTATTCTTGTCACAGGGGCAGCCGGTTCTATAGGTTCTGAAATAGTACGTCAGCTTACAAAATATAATTATAAGCTTCTGATTCTTGTTGATCAGGCTGAAACTCCCTGTTTTTATCTTGAAAATGAACTAAGCCAAAAATTTCCCGGATCAAGATTCAAACTGATAATAGGGGATGTTACTAACCTGAGAAAGATGGAATTTATTTTCAGGAAATTCAAGCCTGAAATAGTTTTTCATGCCGCCGCATATAAGCATGTTCCGATAATGGAAAAGAACCCTCATGAAGCATTCAGGGTAAATGTCGGAGGAACAAAAAATATATCGGACCTTGCTATAAAATACAGGTCTGAGAAATTTGTCATGATCTCTTCCGATAAAGCTGTAAACCCGACAAATGTTATGGGAGCATCCAAAAAAGTGTGTGAATTGCTTGTCCATGCACAGGCAAGACGGCAAGGGATTTATACAAAATTCATTACTACCAGGTTTGGTAATGTTCTGGGATCAAATGGTTCTGTTATTCCTCTTTTCAAGAAACAGATTGCTGAAGGAGGTCCGGTTACGATAACTGATCCCAAGATAGAGCGTTTTTTTATGACCATTCCGGAAGCATGCCAGCTGGTACTGGAAGCAGGGTTTATGGGAAACGGAGGAGAGATATTTATTTTTGACATGGGCAAGCCGATTAAGATACTGGATGTTGCTATCCGACTTATTCAGTTGTCGGGTCTTATCCCTCATGAGGATATTGAAATAATTTATACAGGTTTGAGACCTGGTGAGAAACTATATGAAGAGCTCTTTGCTGAGGGAGAAGAGCAGCTTCCTACACATAACCCTAAAATTTCAATTGCAAAAGTGGCCGATGCTGACTATGAATGTTTGCTTCCACGCATCAATGGAATTCTCTCAACTATTTATACATTGTCGGGTCCTGAAGTTGTTGAAGCTATGGAAAGTATTGTCCCGGGTTATAAAAGCAAGATTGAAACCATAATTGTATAAGCACTATAACAGGAGTATTATTCTGGTTTGGGATGCGTGATCTGAGGTGCTGAAGGATTATTATATATACCGGGTTTCATATTTATAACATTTTCTCTACTTTTATTTAAGTTATCTGGATTTACTAATTCATACTCTATTTTTTATCAGGCATGAATAAAACAGCATTGATTTCAGGCATAACCGGACAGGACGGATCATATCTCACCGAGCTGCTTCTGGATAAGGGATATACTGTACATGGTATAATCAGAAGATCAAGTTCTTTCAATACCTTCAGGATCGATCATATATACAATAATTCTGACTATCTTAATAAAAGATTCTTCCTTCATTACGGCGATCTTACAGATTCGAGCAATTTAAACAGGGTACTGGAAAAAGTGAAGCCTGATGAAATATACAATCTGGGTGCCCAGTCTCACGTTCAGGTTTCATTTGAAGTTCCCGAATATACTGCCGAAGTGGATGGTGTCGGGACTCTCAGATTCCTTGATGCAATCAAAGAAACAGGCCTTAATTCAAAGTTTTACCAGGCTTCTACTTCAGAATTATATGGGAAAGCCCAGGAAGTACCACAGACTGAGAAAACACCTTTTTATCCCAGAAGCCCATATGCTGCTGCAAAACTTTATGCATACTGGGTAGTAGTCAATTACCGGGAAGCCTATAATGTATTTGCAAGTAATGGCATACTTTTTAATCATGAGAGTGAGCGAAGGGGAAAAACATTTGTAACAAGGAAAATAACTGTAGCTGCCTCAAAGATCCTGTTGGGACAACAGGAGAGGCTTCTTCTTGGAAACCTCGATTCCAAACGCGACTGGGGATATGCCCCGGAATATGTTGAAGGCATGTGGAGAATACTTCAGGCCGATGAACCCGGTGATTTTGTACTTGCAACGAATGAAACACATACTATTCGTGAATTTGTTGAAGAAACATTTAAGGTGCTTGGCGATGAGATAATATGGCATGGGGAAGGAACTGATGAAAAAGGCATTCTTAAGTCGACTGGGAAAGAGGTAGTTGCCATAGATCCCAGGTATTTCAGGCCTACAGAAGTGGATTTACTTATCGGGAATCCGGCAAAAGCATCGAAAATTCTTGACTGGAGACCAAAAACAACATTTCATGAACTTGTTAAGATTATGGCTAAGGCTGATTTTGCAAAAGCCAAGAAAAGATCCCTCTGAAAGGTATGGTCACTCGAAAAAGAAGGTAATTTAGAGAGGTTCCCCTCCCCGGAGGGGCAAGGGGTGGGTTGCCATTCCAATCCGAATCCACCTTCTTTATATATACCAGGATTGAAATCCGCATCGACACAAAAGCATACTTATTGTAATATTAGCACCAAAATGGACAAAACCTCGAAGATATACATAGCAGGTCATAAGGGAATGGTAGGTAGTGCCATCACAAGGAACCTTCTCTCCAGAGGCTATTCAAACCACGTTTATTCTCCGTACCCTCCATATGATCTTACGGATCAGAAAATTGTTGCTGATTTCTTTGAGAAGGAAAAGCCCGAATATGTTTTTCTTGCAGCAGCAAAAGTAGGCGGGATAATGGCCAATAATACTTATAGAGGGCAGTTTCTGTATGAGAACCTGATGATACAGAATAATCTTATCCATCAGAGCTATGTACATGGAGTAAAGAAGCTGCTCTTTCTTGGAAGCTCATGTATATATCCGAAAAATTGTCCACAGCCTATAAAAGAAGAATACCTTTTAACTAACGAACTGGAATATACCAATGAACCTTATGCAATTGCAAAGATTGCCGGGCTGAAAATGTGCGAATCATATAATATTCAGTATGGCACAAACTTTATTTCGGTAATGCCGACGAACCTGTACGGGCCCAATGACAACTACAATCTTGAAACTTCCCATGTTCTGCCTGCCCTTATAAGAAAGATGCATCTCGGCAAATGCCTGGAAAACAATGACTGGAATTCCATCAGAAGAGATCTTGATAAATACCCTGTTGAAGGGGTTAATGGAAATGCAGGTGAAGATGATATAAAAAACGTCCTGAGTAAATACGGGATCAAAATCGATTCCTCTCACCGCTCAGCGCTTACCGCTAAGCGCCTACCGGTTTCAATTACCCTGTGGGGCACAGGCTCTCCCTACCGCGAGTTCCTTTACGTTGATGATATGGCTGAAGTCTGCATATACGTTATGGAGAATGTTGATTTCTCTGATCTGAAAACTATTAACACTTCGCCCTCCGCCCTGAGCCCTTCGCCCTCCGCCAATGTTAAAAACACCCATATTAACATCGGAACCGGAAAGGACCTCACAATAAAGGATCTTGCCAATATGATAAAGGGCATTGTCGGTTTCAGCGGTGAGTTGAACTGGGATTCATCTAAACCTGACGGTACAAGCAGGAAACTGCTGGATGTGTCGAAGATAAACGGACTGGGGTGGAAAGAGAAATACGACCTTCCTGATGGCCTGGCAAAGATCTATGATAATTATAAATTGTAATATTATAACTCCAGGGCCATTGCTTCGATAGGTTGAATTCTCTGCCAGTTGTTTTGAAGAAGTAAATTATTTCTCAGGTTGCCTGACCTGCAGATCTTAATTAAATGAGATGAAATATATGTTGGTTCTGGCATTATGCCTGTTGAGCCTTATCGCATATTCTCAGGGCAGTTTTACAAAGACAAAGGATTTGTATTATCAGATATCACCCGTTCCCGGATTTAAAAAGAGTGTTGTTAGCTTTACATTTGATGATGGTTATCTTAACCAGTTCAGGATAGGATTGCCTTTATTAAAAGAGTATAATCTGCCGGCAACATTCTATCTTATAACTGGTTTATTAGACAGCCTGACAAGAAAAACCATAACTGACAATCTGACTGCGGATTATGAGATTGGCTCGCATACTGTCACACATGCTGACCTGGCAAACTCCGTTCCGGAAAATATTGATCGCGAACTGGTTAATTCCAGGAAAACCATACAGGATTATTTTGGCAATGCAAATGGTTTAACTTTATGTTATCCATGGGGTTTATTTAATGGTTATGCGAAAAAATCAGCTTCTGTTTTTTATATGGGAGCACGCTCTGCTGATATTGGATATAACTCACTTAATCACTTTGATCGATATGCAATTAAAATGCAGGGTTTTAGTGAGAACACGAAACCAGACGAGGCAAATTCGTGGGTCGATTATGCAATAACAAACCATCTTTGGCTTGTAGAGATGATTCACGGTATTGATGGCGAAGGATTCTCTCCGGTCAGTTCATTAACACTGGGAGAGCATCTCAGATATGTTTGCAGCAACGACAGTCTTATATGGTGCAGCACAGTAGCCAATTATATTAAATATTTCGAAGAGTCACAGGTAGCAGATATAACTTGTGATGAATGTAGTGACACAGTTTACAAAATCAGGATTAATGATTACCTGGATGATGCAATATATAATCAGCCATTATCAGTTATGATCAAGGTACCTGAAAGCTGGTCTGACATAAATGTTCTTTGTAAAAATCATAATGAAAAAGTCTCAGAACTAAAACCTCAATACGTAACTTTTGATGCATTACCTGATGGTAATCAAATAATTGTAAGACCTTCATTCCTGAAAGATTACTATTTGCAGGAATCATATGGTCTAAAGCTATTGTATTTAACCGCCAATCCTTTCATTGATGAGCTCAGGATAACACTGGAAGCACTCAATTTACAAGATATCGAAGTTGGTTTGTTTGATCTTAACGGCATGCTTCTTATCAACCAATCTGTGAAGTCAGTTGAAGGGATATTTGATACATATTTAGAAACATCGAAAATCAGTAGTGGAATTTATATATTAAGGATTATAAGCCTGACAGACAAGGTACGATTTATAAAAAAAATGGTAAAGATTTGAAGTTTTAATCCATTTGTAAAAGTGGGATACAGGATATTATTAATTATGCCGAGGTTCTACGGCATGGAGTTAAAGACGAAAGCTGCCCTTGAAAGCCAGGGACATGTTGTGGTGTGGATAGAAAATAAAAGCTTAGTATTTGACTATCACGGCACTAATTCTAAGTTTAAGGTTCCGAGACGCATTTATTCCTGGTTATTTACTCCACGGGTGAATTTTCTGAAAAAACAGTTAAAAAGTATTGAAAATTTAAAATTTGACATTCTTTTCGCTTTTAATGGTTTTATCATTTGTTCATTTTTATTCAACCTGTTAAAAAGATATAATCCTGAACTGCGTTCAGTAATTTTTCTTTGGGATTCATCCCGAATGTTCTCATGGTCGAGAGAAACGAAGCTTTTCGACAGAGTGGTTACATTTGATCAGGCAGACGCTCAATCATTTGGCTTGGAGTACTGTCCTAACTATTATATTAAAGATAAGGAAGAATTAATAAATAGGTCCGGATATGATTTGTTCTTTGCAGGGAAGTTCAGTACCGAACGTCTTAATATGCTTGACAAAATAATTGACCAGGTATCAGTGTGTAACTGCAACTTATATTTAAAGATGCTTATAGGTTACAGGAAGCTTTTGCACTGTAAAGTGTTATATCGATTCCTTAAGTTAACAGGACTTATGACTCCTTGGGCCAAGGATTATGTTGCAAACTATGAGGTTGTTGAGGGGATTAGTAAGCGCGATTTTTTTATCCGGGAGGAAATAGGTTTTGAATTGTTACAATCTGAGATGTCATTGGCTAATGTAATTCTTGATCTTTCGTTTAAGGGACAGTCAGGGTATTCTCACAGATTAATAAAAGCCCTTGCGAGTGGAAAGAAGGTTATAACCAACAACCGGAACATTATTAAAGAACAATTCTATAATAAGGACCAGGTAATGATAATTGATGAAGACAACCCGATAATTGATTACAACTGGATTAAGGAAAGAAGACATTTTGAAATTAATAAATATTTTGAAGGTCTTGAATTATCAGAATGGTTGAGAAATTTTATTAAATAGTTATATTGTTACGAGGAAGAGTTAATATTGTCTCCCTGGTTAATCCCTTTTACCTCTACTGTCTGGCTTTTATTGTAGTTATACTTACTTATTCGCTTGGCTGGAGTAGTATGTATCCGAAACTAAGCTTAGGATTGATATCAATTTTAGCTCTTTCATTTATTCCTTTCATTCTGCTCGGAAAGATATATGCAAGAGAAATATTATCTGACAGTTCCTTCTCTTTATATTCATTGCGCCAGCTTGATTATATGTTTATGGTAATAATATTACTTGGGGCATTAGATATTTTAATTTCCGGATTTATTCCCATAATTGACAAGACCCATAATTATAAGGAATTTGGAGCCCCTGTGATCGATGTACTGTTCAATACGCTGAGTATATTCTTTTCAGTGGTGTTTGTTCAGACTTATTTAAGGACAAAGGGAATTAGGTTCCCGGTATATGTAATTGTTATTTTGGGACTACAGATTATATTGCTTCGCAGAGCTTCTATTGTTTGGATTGTTACTTCCTCATGTATGCTTTATTTTTTGGAAATAAAAAAAGTTAAAGTAATATACCTTGTATCAGGAATTTTAATTTTAATCTTCTTGTCTTTTTCCTTTGGAAAACTGGGAAGCAAGCGAGGTGCTGCTCAAAATAGTAATCCACTTGAAGAATTTGAAGCAAGTTCCTGGTTTAAACGCTCTGGAATAGGCGAGTACAATTATATGACCTACTTGTATGTATCTTCGCCACTGGCTAACCTTCAGAAAAATATCTCTTCAGGAGACCGATTTTTGAACAGAGGAGATTTTGAAGATTACTTTTTCTATTGTTTGCTGCCACCCAGCTTTACGATGAGACTGGAAAATTTGCTTGATTTAAAACAGCCGGTACCTGCTTTAATACATCCTCATCTCATTGTGGGTACATGTTTTATGTTAAGTTATTTGACTCTGGGATATCTTGGGTTTATAGGCATGTTTATGTTTATCCTGGGCTATACAGCTATATGCATGCATGTAATAAAAAAATCGAATACTTTCTATTATGCTTCATTATCTTTATTATCTACTGCTATTTTAATGGAGGTTTTTGATAACATGTTAATTCGTCTGGACGTAATATTTATGTTGTTTATTTATCCGGTCATATTCCATTATGCTAATTTATGGCTTGGAAATAAAAAATCTTACATAACTCCAGCCTGATGAAAATTGCTATAATAGTACCCGCTATAAGGCAACTTGGTCCGGTAAAGGTTATTCAGACGCTGGTCAATTCCCTGAAGGATAAATCAGATGTTGAAATTGA
>DATFLA010000505.1:0-5087 GCA_035268305.1 Bacteroidales bacterium
ATGAGGTATATTCAGATATGGACAGCCTTGTTAAAAGGATCAGGGAAGCCAGGTCTTCCGGTACAGTTACATCTATAGCCTGGCAGGGGAATATCGTTGATTTATGGGAAAGGCTGGCCGACGAGAATATTTTTGTCGATCTGGGTTCGGACCAGACTTCTCTTCATAACCCGTGGGCAGGAGGATATTACCCTGCAGGACTGAGCTTTGAGGAGTCGAATAAGATGATGTCGGAAGACCCTGACAAGTTCAGGGAGGCAGTGAAAAAATCACTTGTGCGTCAGGTTGCTGCAATAAACAGGCACACAGCCAGGGGAACATATTTCTTCGATTACGGAAATGCCTTCCTGCTTGAAGCATCAAGGGCAGGTGCTGATATTATGAACACGGAAGGAGGATTCAGGTATCCTTCTTATGTGCAGGATATTATGGGACCCGTGTGCTTCGATTACGGATTCGGACCCTTCCGCTGGGTTTGCTGTTCAAACAACCCTTCCGACCTGGCAATAACAGATGAAATTGCTGCCGAAACAATTACCGGGCTAATGAAAAGCGCCCCTGAAGAGATAAGGCAACAGATGGCTGATAATGTGCACTGGATCAGGGAAGCTGCAAAGAATAAGCTTGTAGTAGGTTCCCAGGCAAGAATACTGTATGCCGATGCTGAAGGCAGGATGGCGATAGCCGGTGCTTTTAACAAGGCAATAAGGGAAGGAAGAATAACGGCACCGGTTGTGATAGGCAGGGATCACCATGATGTTTCCGGTACCGATTCACCATTCAGGGAAACTTCAAACATATACGACGGATCCAGTTTCACAGCTGATATGGCCGTGCAAAATGTTATCGGCGACTCCTTCCGCGGTGCCACCTGGGTATCATTACATAACGGCGGCGGAGTAGGTTGGGGCGAGGTGATAAACGGGGGATTCGGTATGGTCCTTGACGGTACCGATGAGACTGATAATAAACTGAAAATGATGCTTTACTGGGACGTAAATAATGGTATTGCCCGCAGGAGCTGGGCCAGGAACGATGGAGCATTATTTACTGTAAAAAGGGAGATGGAACGTAACCCGGCATTAAAAGTGACGGTTCCGAATATAGCTGATGACAATATTATTGAGGACGCTTTAAGAAATATTTAATAAAGCTAAAGAGGATCAATAAGTTACAATATTAAGTCAAAAATTATAAGGATCTCCGGGAGACCCGGTTTATTCACCGGCAGTTAAAAAGGTTTAGAATACCATTCTACCCGGCAATAAGTGCTACGGCAAGAGCTATTATCCCTTCCTCCCTGCCTGTAAAACCAAGCTTTTCCGTTGTGGTGGCTTTAACCGAGACATTAGTCTGATCAGTTTCAAGTATTGCAGCCAGCGTCTCCCTCATCTGACTGTTGTATGCAGCAATCTTTGGTTTTTCGAGACATACGGTGCAATCGATATTTACAATTGAATAGCCTTTGCCCTTTACCAGCTCAAACGATCGTTTAAGCAGTATCTTGCTGTCAATATCCTTAAATTCATTGCTGTTATCAGGGAAGTAAAATCCAATATCATTTAGTCCGGCCGCTCCCAGTATGGCATCGCATATGGCATGGATCAGAACATCTCCGTCGGAATGAGCCACACAGCCTTTTTCCGAGGGTATGTTAATACCGCCAAGCCATAACTTAAGCCCTTTTTCGAGCCTGTGAAAATCGATGCCCTGGCCTATTCTTATTTTCATCCTTTCGATTTACCGGCGTTCCTCAGTGAGTTGAAATCAAATGATAATGAGAATCGCAGTGTACGCGCCAGCGGATGATTCTGTGTCACAGGCATCAGGTAGGAGAAATCGAGAGTAAACACCTTTAACCTGAAACCGGCACCCGCTGTGAAGTATTTCCTGTTACCCTTGGTCTCATTCTCATGGAAATACCCGCCTCTTATTGCAAACTGGTTGTTGTACCAGTATTCTATACCATAGGAATATGTTATCTCATGAAGCTCTTCCCTGAAGCCCCCGGGTGCATCAACGAACGACTGGAAAATGGCAACGGGAACCGCTACATTGGGATCCTTTCCGGCTATTATCTGTCTTGTGGAGTCGTAAAGAGGAGGTGTGGGAACAAGCAGTTTGTTAAGATCAATTGTCGCCGTAATTTTATTGTATTCATCGAGCTGTATTGTAGCAGCTGTTCCGAGTCTCATATTCATAGGTATGAAATCGGATGTCTGCGCATCGGAATAACTCATTTTTGATCCTATATTTGTGAAGGCGAGTCCGAAAGCCAGTTCTCCGTCCTTGTCAAAGTAGGTTACGTTTTTATGATAATAACCTGATATGTCGGCTGCGAAAGATGTTCCGGGTTTTGTTGCCAGTCCGCCTGCATAGGAGCCTCCCGTCAGATTGGAATAGATGAACCTGAAGGCGATACCACCTGAGAGATGCTCATTGAAAAGCCGCGAATAACCTGCATCTATGGCAAATTCATTCGGTTTGAAAGTACGTTCCAGGTTACCAAAATCATCTGTGAACGGGACATCCCCGAGTGAGGAGTATATGAGGCTTGCACTTAATACCTGTCTTGTGTCAATACGTTTGTAGCCGCTGAGATATGCAATATTTATATCCGGCACAAGGTTTCTGAGCCATGGTGAATATGACAGTCCTACACCGCTTTCTCCGTCGATAAAAGCAAATTTAGCCGGATTCCAGTGCATACTGTATACATCAGGTGATGTTGCAACACCTGCATCACCCATACCCCCTGCCCGTGAATCGGGGGCTATAGTCAGAAACGGTACAACTGTTTGTATTGCATTGAGCTGATCGCTGTTTGCCTGAGAATAGATAATGGAATTACATGACATAAATGCCAGTAGTAAAAGTATTATTTTGCTCTTTTTCATCCTAGTTTTATTGTTAATAATCTACGGAGCAACCGGACTGTGCTTATCAGGCTTCTCTTTTTGTCGTTAGTGTCCTTATGCGATTTTACAAATATAATAACAATTTTTAACCATTAATATTGTATCATGTTCACAAAATGATCATACGTCCTGATACCCTTGCTGTTTCACCATCAGAGGTTGTAACGGTAACAACATACGGATATATTCCCCTCGCCACCCTGTGTCCCCCGTCATCATTACCGTCCCATGTTACAGGAGGCAGGTTATAGCCCGATGAGGGAGAGCTTGTTTTTATTATTTTTATCATCTTTCCAACAAGGTTATAAATAGTGATAAGAATATCAAGATTAGTGTCAGGCTTGTTATGTTCTGCTGTTATAGTGGTGCTGCCAAAGAAAGGGTTCGGATAGTTGAGCAGGTTATTAAGGATAAATTTATTACCTGTTTCAACAACAAAGTAAACAGAATTTACTGATGAATTGTTGAAGTTATCCCAGGCTTTCAGGGTGAGTTTATGAGTTCCCCTGCTCAGCTCAGTATAATTATATATTACTTTCCCCTTTGTGTAATTGTCAAATTCATTGTCAAAGTAGTTGTTAAGTACTATGGCTCCCGACGGATCGTCATCGAGCCAGGCTGTTATGTCATGACCAATACCTGATCCTGTTGCATTAATGCCTCCGCTGTCGCTTATTATCGCCAGCAATTCCGGATTACTGTCGGTAATACCACCGTCTCTGAACAGTGTGTCGTTCATATACAATTTAATATCAGGTCCGGTTGTATCTCCGCTTACATTATCGGCAAAGCCTCCAACAACAACATTCTCAAACTCCCCGTTCATGTCCTCTTTGCCGTCTGATGCATAATAACTTATCTTCCCGTTTCCAAAAGAGTAATTTATGTCTCTGGGCACGATGAAAGTGAAGCGAAATCGTCCGTTTTCAGCCATTGTCTTGCCACTGAAAACGATATTGTTTCTCACATAAAAATCCATTGTCAAACCTCCGTCATTGCCAAGTGTGCTCACACGTGTTTCCTTATCAAAAACAATGGGAGAGACTGTCCCTGAGAAATGATCTTTCAGGCTGCCGTCCGTGCCTTCCATATGACCGCTGACAGTGACAACAGAGAGAGCCTTAAGTGTGTCGATGTCAGCACTTACAGACACACCATTAACTGAGTCTGTTACCACTTTGCCATACCGGGGGTAAGCAAGCTTAAGAGCTGGGTCGCCCAGGAGTGTGAAGTTACGTTTGTTTGAGCCGTTACCCGAACTGTTTTTGGCCAGTCGTATTATATCGCCCAGCCCCATTGTATTGCCATCGCTGTCGCGGGAAAAGGCATAGTTGAAAATATTCTTATTAAGGATATGGTTGGGAGCGGAATATACAAGTCTTGTTGTTGACATAAGAGCTATAGCCCCGCCGTTCTTCCTGAGGAGCACCATCTCACCGGCAGAGGTTTTTCCTGTCATCTCTCTCGTTGCCACATTGAGTTCGATATCATCAAACCTGCTGAATTCACAGGTGGCGGTTATAAAAAGAGGAAGCCTGCCGGCATTATTCCACGAGTTGATATCTTCAATCCTGACAACCCTCTCGGCTGCCAGGCCCGTTTCGCTGCCATGTCCCACATAGTTAAAAATAAGGCATCCGCTGTTTATCCTGTCGTTGATGGTCTTGTTTACATCGGGGTAGGACTCGCCACTAACAGAGGATGACTGTTTGAAGGCATCGAGATATATCTTGTCAATATTGTATTCCGGATTCTTTGTCTCCAGTCCTGATGCCAGGTCCTCCGCATCTATCATATGAGTATTCCCGTCTTCATCATCTGCTGTCAGGCAGATAATGTTTTTCCAGTCACCCATATTGGCATTATCAAGATAACTTACTATCTTTTCTAACTGTATCCCCGCCTGAGCGGTATCCGCAACGGGCAGACGTCCGATCCCTATGTCAAGTGAGCCTTCAGCCTCACCTTCACCGTCGTCAAGAAGTCCGTAGAAATCGTCGGATGTGAAGGATGACACAACGACAGTTGAGTTCTGTGACTGGTAGGTAGGGATGAAATTAGGATTGGCAGGAGGGAGGGTCCTGTTCTCATACGATCCGTCGCCAAAGAGCAGCAGGTACTTTAATTGTCGAGCTGTTCCTTTTTGTTTAAGGTATTTCATCCTGACAA
>DATFLA010000506.1:0-3154 GCA_035268305.1 Bacteroidales bacterium
AACCCTGGCCAGGTACTGATTATCGGCGAGTATATCGTTGATTTTATCCCTGATGGGATCAGTGAATTTTATAATATCCTCTGCCAGTTGTTTTTTCATATCACCATACCTGATTTCACATGAATCGAACCTATCGCGGAAATACTTCACTGTCTCCGGTTCGGAAACAACATTCATAATTGTAAACAGGTTCTCTACAGGTTCAGAGGGTTTTTGTCCCGGGGCAGTAGGTCCGGTATCAGTAACCGCCCTCATCACTTTCTTCCTTATGCCGGCCGGAGTATCGGACAGGAAAATGCCGTTTCCTTCACTTTTTCCCATCTTTCCGGTACCGTCGAGACCCGGAATTTTTACGAGCTGCTTTCCGAAATTATACGCATCAGGTTCAGGAAAATAATTTACCTCATACATCATGTTAAACCTGCGCGCAAAACGCCTCGTCATCTCAAGATGCTGCTCCTGGTCCTTACCTACAGGCACCTTAGTGGCTTTATGAATAATTATATCGGCTGCCATAAGTACCGGATAGGTAAGTAATCCCGCATTTATATTATCAGGCTGCTTTCTTATCTTCTCCTTGAAGGATGTTGTCCTTTCCAGCTCACCTACGTAAGCATTCATATTCAGCAGCAGGTATAGTTCCGACACCTCCGGTACATCGCTCTGTATAAAAACTGTAGCTATTTCAGGATCGATACCGCAGGCAAGGTACTCTGCAAGAACCTGCTTGATATTTGCATGCAGATCATTCGATTTCGGATGAGTTGTAAGAGCATGATAATCCGCAATAAAAAAATAGCAGTTGTTTTCGGTCTGCATCTTAAGAAAATTCTTTATTGCGCCGAAATAATTACCCAGGTGCAGATTACCGGTCGACCTGATACCACTCACAACTGTCTCCATCATTCTAGTATAATAAAATTAAGCGCAAAACTAATAAAAAGGCACAAAGGCACAAACTCACTGTTCTGCAAAGATATTACAACAATCAAAAAAATCTTCAGAGTACAGGTCTGTTATTCCGTTGAGCCTTTTTTATTACCTTTGCGGCATCAATTAATTAAGGCCATGGAATCGACAAGACAGAAAAAAGTATCAAGGCTCCTTCAAAAGGAACTGGCCGAAATATTTCTTAAAAGAGGGAATGAGTTTGCACATGGTAAGCTGATTTCAATAACAAAGGTAAGAGTAAGTCCCGATCTTTCCTTTGCGAAAGTATATATCAGCATTTTCCCTACTGAAAATCAGGATGTAACATTCTCATCCATACAGGATCACACTTCTAAAATAAGATATGAGCTTGGACAGAAAATACGGAACCAGCTTCGCATTGTGCCGGATATTGTATTCCTTATTGATGATAGTCTCGATTATATTGATAAAATAGACAAATTGCTGAATACCTGAATATATGCAGTACGAACCCATTAAAAGGTCTCTCGGCAGGTTTTTCGACCGCTCGGGGTTTCTGAGAAAAACCCTCTATTTTCTTCTTGATTTACTGCTCCTTCGCACATGGCACGTTAAAAAAGCCCTGCGACGGATTGCTGTTGAATATCCCGGTGACGCTGACATACTTGATGCCGGATCAGGCTTCGGTCAGTATACCTGGAGGATGAGCAGGATGAACAGTAAATGGAAGATTAAAGCCGTTGATATCAACAGCGAACAGATCGACGATTGCAACAGCTTCTTTAAAAAGGCAGGTGCTTCAGACAGGGTCAGTTTTGAGACTCTTGACCTGACAACACTCTCTGAAAAAAACAGTTTTAATATAATTCTGTCGGTTGATGTGATGGAACATATTGAAGATGACCGGACAGTATTCCTCAATTTTTTCAATTCACTGAAGGATAACGGGACACTGATCATCTCAACGCCCTCTGACAAAGGCGGTTCCGACGTTCATGATGAAACAGAAGAATCATTTATCGATGAACATGTCAGGGACGGATACAGTATAGAAGATATAACTCAAAAGCTAAAAAGCGCCGGCTTTGGAGAAGTAAATGCATCATATACCTATGGGAAACCGGGTAATATCTCCTGGAGACTTTCGATGAAATACCCAATTAAGATGCTAAATAAATCATACCTTTTCTTCATTCTTCTTCCCTTCTATTACATAATTACTTTCCCTGTTGCAATTATCCTTAACATTTTTGATCTCAGACTGACACACCAGTCAGGCACGGGCCTGCTTGTTATGGCAAGAAAAATATAATAGTGAAGCTCTCCTTATATATAGCTAAAAGGTACCTTTTCGCCAAAAAATCGCGGAACGCCATTAATGTTATTTCTGCCGTATCGGTGGCCGGGGTTACTGTTGGCACCATGGCTCTTATTATTATACTCTCTGTCTTTAATGGCCTGGAGACTATGGTAACATCCATATTCAACACATTCGATCCCGACCTCAGGGTAACAATTGCCGAAGGGAAAACATTTGTACCCGACACAACCCGGCTGAGGCTCCTCGGAAAGGTAAAAGGTGTTTCATGTTTTTCACAGACACTGGAAGAAAATGCCCTGCTTAAGTATGGCGACAGGCAATATATTGCAACTATTAAGGGTGTTGACGATCGCTACGCCGAAGTTACAAGTATTGACAGTTCAATGTGGGAAGGGGAATTTGTCCTCCGTAGCGACAAGGGACGACCCTATGCAATACCTGGCATTGGAGTGGCACAATATCTTAACCTGCGGATCAATTTTATCACACCACTTGCAATAATCTTCCCCAACAGGTCGGCCAGTGATGCAATAAGCCCCGAAGATGCCCTCACAAGAAAATATATCTATCCGTCTGGTATCTTTGAAGTTGAAAAGGAGTATGACTCAAAATATGTATATGTTCCCCTTGAGTTTGCAAGGGAGCTGACACAGATAGACAGCGGCATTTCCGCTATTGAAATAAAATTCAGTAAAGATGCTGATCCCGGTCGTGTACAGAAGGAGGTAACCGGCATCTTCGGTAAAAAGTACGTGGTACAGAACCGCTACCAGCAACAGGAAATTTTTTATAAGGTAATGAAATCCGAAAGGCTGGCAATCTTTTTCATCCTTACACTTATCCTTGTTATTGCCTCTTTTAATATAATAGGCTCACTTACAATGCTTATTATTGAAAAGGAAAGGGATGTGGAAATCCTTA
>DATFLA010000507.1:0-4027 GCA_035268305.1 Bacteroidales bacterium
CCTCCTGCACCTTTACTGCCTGCGGCACCGCCACCACCGCCGGAAGTACCGTAGCCTGCATCGGCACCGTTACCTCCGTCATATGTTACATCTCCCTTTGAGCTGGAAGCAGAACCGCCGGAACCGGCATTACTTGAATTGTTGGATGCTCCTTTCCCCCCGTCAGCTGAAACCAGGTTATTACCAAAGGTTGAGCTGCCTCCATCCCTGTTTGCTGAGCCACCTGCTCCAACAACTACCTGAATGACGGATCCCGGCGTAACACTGATCACGCTCATTGCGTAGGCACCACCGCCTCCGCCTCCACCTCTCTTATTGCGTGATGATACGCTGCTTCCTCCACCCCCTGCACCCCAGGCCTCAACGGTAATACTTGTTATTCCCGAAGGGACAGTAAAGGTACCTGATGATGTAAAAGTCTGAGATTGTCCATCAGCACTGCCGGATGCAATGCTGAAAAACAATATTGTTATCGTTGTTAATAAAACCGCTGTATGTAAGGTCTTTCTCAATTAATGTCTGCTTTTAGTGGCTTATTTCCGTCTTCTTGTCTTCCAGCAGAATATTCTCAATATTCCACCCTAACTTTGCCAGTCTGAAAGGTTTTGTCAGGCAGACATCAGCTCCGGCTGCCAAAAATTCACTCTTCTCCTCAAAACCATTGTGGTTGCAAAGGATCATTAGTTTTACATTATCATAAATTTCATTACGTCTTATTATTCCAATGATTGCCATTCCATCAATAAATGGCATTACGTTATCAATTATGATAAGATCAGGGAAGAATTTACCTTCGAGGACTACCAGTGCTTCAACCGGGTTCTCAGCAGTTTTGATTTCGTACCTGCCGGAAAGGTAAAGTTCCACAAGGTCTCTGAAATCATTTTTTTCTGCTACTATTAAAATCTTCATTTTCGTCATTGATAATTATTTATTCATTTTGTGACATTATAAAGACAATGTCCGTGCCAAACACTGTATATCACTAATTATCTGTGACTTATAAAAATGTGGGGATTTTAAATATTGGCTTTCATCTTCGAAAACGAAGACAGGTTATTCTAAATCAAAGACTATTCAGGAATTTTCAGAGGGTAATTCGATATGATACTTATTTATCCTTCGATAAAGAGCATTCCATTCAATATTAAGAAGCCTGGCGGCTTCAGCTTTATTGTAATTAACGGCTTTAAGTGCCTTTACAATTGTATGTTTCTCAATTTCAGCCAGATCGTAGGTTTCCGTTACCTGTTGAGCTGCCCCCCTGTTATGAAGGCCTGTATTGCCCATAATAATATTATCAGGTGTAATCTCATCAGAAGTACAGATTATAATTGCTCTCTCGATAATATTTTTCAATTCCCTGATATTACCCGGGAATGAATAAGAAGAAAGCATTGCGCACACATCCTTATGTACATTTCTTACCTGTTTTCCAAGTTTTCTTGAAAGCTTATCCACAAAATGGTCTACAAGTTCATGCAGATCAGAAAGTCTTTCTCTCAGGGGAGGAACCTCTATTATAAATGTGCTGAGTCGGTGGTAAAGATCAACTCTCAGAGTTTTTCCCGAAGACAGTTCTTCAATATTTTTATTTGTAGCAGCGAGTATCCTTGCATCAAAGACCTGTTCATTCTGTGTTCCCACCCTTGTAAATTTCCTGTCTTCCAGGACTCTAAGCAGTTTAACCTGTAGTGACATGGTCATCTCTCCAATCTCATCAAGGAACAGAGTACCGCCATTGGCTGTCTCGAACCATCCTGCCTTATCTGTAAGAGCACCGGTGAAACTGCCTTTCTTATGACCAAAGAATTCACTTTCAAAAAGTGATTCCGGGACAGCCGACATGTTAACGGCACAGAACAATTCCTCCTTTCTTCTGCTTAGACTGTGAATACCCCGGGCAACAAGTTCCTTTCCGGTTCCGCTCTCACCGGTAATCAGTACTGATGTATCAGGGGTTCCGGCAACCAAAGACATCTGCTCGCGAATTGTCTTAATAGCGGGGGAACTGCCTACTATACTTGTGCCTAATTCATCATTAACAACTTCATTGAGCAAGGTATTTTTCTTTTTGTACCTGCTTAGGTCAGTATTTAGCTCTGAGAATTTCCGGGTACGTTCAAGGGCCACCAGGATTTCGTTAGGGGAAAAGGGCTTTTTCAGAAAGTCAACAGCCCCATTTCGCAATGCTACAATAACAGTGTCCATATCGCCGGCAGAGCTTATCATTATGACAGCGATTCCGGGATATTCCTCTTTCACTTTCTCAAGGACCTTCAGCCCGTCCATTTCCGGTAACCTGAAGTCACAAATAAGAAAATCTATTTTTTCATTTTTAAGTATCCTGAATGCAACGGAAGGTGCTTCAACTGCATACACTTCGAGTTTATCCTTAAGGACTGAACGCAGCATATTTCTTATTACAGGATCGTCATCCAGCACAAGAGCACCAAGTTTCTGTTTCTCTGCCATCACAGTATCTTATTCTTTTTTGTTTGCGGGAAGAACAACAATCATTTCAGTCCCCTTTCCGGGTGTACTTTTAACATCAATAGTGCCTGAGTTCCTTGATATAAAATCTTTAATAATAAAGGAACCAAGACCGCTCCCATGTTCACTGTCAGTACCAGGAGATGTAAAATGTTCATTCTTAACAAATATTTTTTCCACAAGATCTTTTGAAATGCCAACGCCATTGTCTTTGACCTTTATCTCCACGGTGTCGCCTGCATTAACTGCCGATATTGAAACTTTCCCGTTATCAGGAGTGAATTTTATTGAGTTGAAGATCATATTACGGAAAACAGCCTGCATAGTTACTTCATCGAAATATGCATTTAGCCCTTCGGGTATATTTACATCTATATTAATTTTCTTATTATCTGCATTGGCCTGCAGAAGCTGGATACATTCCGCAATTACCGGAAGCAACTCCAGCTCTTCTGGTGCAACAGCAATTTCCTTATCCTGCATCCTTGTATAAGAGAGAAGGTTGTCAAGAAGAGTTTGTGTTTCTGTTGCTGTTCTGTCGAGATAATGGATTATTTCGTCGTACTCTTCAGTACCCGGTTCCAGATAACCATTGGCCAGGGAACTTATTGCAAGGCTAATACTTGATAACGGGGATCGTATATCATGTGCTATTACAGAATAGAGTTTGTCCCTGGTTCTGTTCATATGCATAATCCTGTTTCGCGATCCTGCAAGTTCAATATGATTTTTTACCCTTGTAAGCAGCTCAGCTCTCTTAAAAGGCTTTGTAATATAATCGACCCCACCGGCATTGAATCCTTCTTCCAGGTCATCAGTCTGCGTTCTTGCTGTAAGAAAAATTACAGGAATATCGGTGAATCGCGGATCTTTTTTTAAAATACGGCACAGTTCAAGACCATCCATTTCAGGCATCATTATATCAAGCAGGAGCATGTCCGGAATAAGCTGGTCAAGCTGTGCAAGAGCACTTTTAGCATCCTGGGCAAGGCTGATAAGGTAGCCTTCATCTTTGAGTATCTTGGCTGTAATCTGTAAGTTCTTTATATTATCGTCAACTATTAATATATGTTTCCCTGAATTGTTCATACATGATGTAATTTTTATTTTTCCCCGAAAATTATTTTTGATAATGCATGAAGTGTCCTCATGTAGTAATCTCTTGATTTTCTAGTATCCTTCTCGCTTTGTACAAGGTAGTCCCTTATCAGCTTAAGCTGCACATGGTTATTTACCCTGGCAAACAGTTCTTCCTTCCTGAATGGTTTGGTAATATAATCTACGCCTCCAATCCGGAAACCCTGTACAATGTCCTCCGTATCGGCACGGGCAGTAAGGAAGATAACAGGTATATCCTTAGTTTCCGGGTTATCTTTAAGTATACGGCAAACTTCAAAACCATCCATCTCAGGCATCATGATATCAAGAAGGATAAGGTCTATTTTATGTTTACTGACAATATCGAGTGCTGTATTCCCGTCGTTTGCAAGAGCAAGATTATAATCATTCTGTTTCAGATAGTTACCTACCACTT
>DATFLA010000508.1:0-2649 GCA_035268305.1 Bacteroidales bacterium
TCAGAACGGGAAAAACAGGTCATGTCCTTGCAATGATCAATGAGGCAGGTTTCAGGATTTCAGCCATGAGAATGCTAAAAATGACTTTAGAACAGGCAGAGAAATTTTATGAAGTTCATAAAGACAAACCTTTTTTCGAAAGTCTTGTTGAATTTATGACTTCCGGACCTGTTGTAGTTATGATTCTTAAGCATAACAATGCAGTTGAGGAATTCAGGAAGCTGATCGGATCGACCGACCCTGCAAAAGCAGAACCGGGAACAATAAGAAAATTATATGCTGTATCTGTACAGATGAATGCTGTACACGGTTCTGACAGTCCGGAAAATGCCCGGAGGGAAGCTGATTTCTTTTTCAGCGGCACAGAAAGATTCTGATAAACTTTTAAACCCGGATAGTGTTATTAGTTTTGTAGTTTTTTAAATTCAAAATGACAGCAAAACTAAGTACAGATTTTCACGACAGCAAAATACTTGAGAAATATTCTTCCGCATTTACTCTTTCGGATATGGAAATCTTCATATTCCCGGAATTGTTTTACCCCCTTATCCTGGCAAACATTATGTCACCTGAGATATGGAAATGGAGAAAAGACCCATGGTTCAGGGATATCGAAAAGAGGAATTTCAATTACAGGGTAAACAGGATTAAACAGTATATAATTCAAAACTATGTTTTCAATCTTGATCTTGCCACCTGGGGACTGACAACAAAAAGTGCCGAGATTGCAAGGTTTGCGGATTTTTTCGATATTAACATGCTGCGCCAGTCTAATGCACTTTTCGGTTATGAAGGCGATAAATATTACTTCGATATAGATATACGAAAGCATTTCGGGCTCGATAAATATGATTCAGACATAATACCATACTGGAAGACCGAAACTGTTGAAGCGATGGGAGCATTCAGGCACAAGGAGAATTTCAGTACCGGGGCAGGGGAATGTGTCTCACTGGCAGCTCTCTATGCTGCTGCCATGTTCATCGTGGGAAGGATATCACTCGACAAAATATTCCTTATTGCAACACCTCTTCATTCCCAGAATTTCATAGCCAGGAAAGAAGGTCTGATCACAAATAACCGAAGAATAGTCACAAAAAATATGTGGTATAACGGCACCTCTCTTTCCGAAAAGGCAAGAAGGGCTATGGAAAATGAAAAGATTACAATTGTCTCACACATTTCAGGTTACATTCATACCCTGTTTCATGAAGCCACTATAGATAAAAAAGCCTATGACTCCTTTACGGAGAAATTACGGGATTTTCTCGACACTCATCTTACAAGCCTGATATTTATTAATTTCCTGAGATTCAAACCAAAATATAAATCACTCTTCCTTTACAGATCTGACCTGTCGGGAAATCAAAGATATGTTCTTCTTGAAAAACTATTTGAGTATGAACACATAAGCAAATACAATGCTTCCCCTGAAATGAGGGATTCCCTTATTAAGGAAATAGAAGGAGAAGAGTTTCATCTTAGCCCGGTACAGGGCAAGATAATACTTAATGATCTGGAAGATATCTTAAACAGCGATCCGGGGAAATCACTTGAGGAATACAAGGAACAATTTATTTTGATAACAGGTAATGAATTCAAAGACATCATCGAAGAGATGTTCCTGGAGATATGGAGTTTCATCCATACTGATCCAAGGTTGCCCGATCACGATAAAAAATATGTTGAAACAGGGAAACTTGAGATAAATACTGATGATGACAGGGAAAAAATTGTTTCAATAGTTATGAAAAACAGTGATATATCAGAAACAGCACGAATTGCCCTTTATGCCTTCAGGCAGATGGATATGGCCGACTGGTTGCCTTTTGTCAAAGCTGCAATAGAAAGGAATCCTGTTTGTTTCAATGAACTGAACGGGAAAGCTGCAGAAGATGTCTTCAGTATAATAACAGGCTTCCCGGATGAGTCTGTTTATGATGGCCAGAGGCTTGCATTGCCCGATGAAGTCTGGAATTTCAGAAGAGGTGATGGTATTGAGAAGGCACTACTTCTTGCTGATTTTATTCATCATAAGGATTCCTCCCTGGATTTGACTTTGGAAATAGACAAACATGGTGCAGTTCTGAAAGCTGACGACAGAGAATATACTTTTAAAACACAAAAAAATTTTAAAAAGAAGATTGAAATAAGGAAAAATTCATACAGTATCTCCTGAATTAGGTCGTCAAACAGGAACTATATCATTAAGTATTCCTCTCAGAAAAGTTGTTCAGCGAAGTACTATATCTTTAATAACTTCTGAACCGGCTTTCTCATTCAGCTTGTTTCTAAGTTCCTGCCTGAGCATCAGAAGTTCATTTCTGACAACCGAGGAGCTGAGATGTACATACAGAACCTTATCCCTTATGTAGATTTTTTTTGTTCTCAGGCTGATAGCCTTCCCCACAACTTCATCCCATGAGTTAAGTACGCCGGCTTCACTGAGTTTTTCACTGAAATTCATCTCATTGATATAGTCCTTCATAGCTTCGGCGAGCGAGATTGTCTTACTGCGTCTCATCTTAAGTTTCAGTTTTATCATTAGATGTTATATCTTCAACGCCTGTTCCTGATATCCTGAAAAGCCTGTAATCTGTTTCCAGCGATACAAGGATATTCCTCACACGGTCCTGGTGTGTATCGGTA
>DATFLA010000509.1:0-3494 GCA_035268305.1 Bacteroidales bacterium
GCTGCCCGACAGGTCAGTCTGGACAACATTCATTGGCATAAGGATAGAACTATTTGAATGATAGTCATTTATCTGCACTACTGCCAACATATTGGCTTTCAGGTCAGGAACACCGTTACCGATTCGTGTTTCTATTGTAAAAGTACGGTTTGTCGGATTAATGTACTGGCTGACAAAATCGACCTTTGTTTTAACAGATTTATTGATATCGGGGAAGAAAACAACAAGTGAATCACCTACCTGCACTTTCGATGAATATGCTTCCGAGACTTCGGCAGTTACTTTCAGGTTCCTGAAAGCTACAACCCGGTAGGCTGCAAGTCGTGGATCAGGTGAGACCACACCTCCCACTTTAATATTACATTCTTCTATTGTACCGTCAATAGGTGATTTGATCTTGAACTTATTGATTTGATCCTTAAGCGAAGATATCTGGCGTTCAAGAGACTCCTTGTTTGTTTTTGCCTGCAAATACTGAACTTCACTACCTATTTTCTGATCCCAGAGCCTTTTTTGCTTTTCATACAGGTCCGATGCCAGTTTATACTGTGCCTCAAGGCTTTGCATCTGACTCCTGTACTGGCCATCGTCAATCTGCGCAAGCACCTGCCCCTTAACAACTCCCTGACCTACATCAGAATATTTGGCTATTATAGTACCCGGTGCCTCAGCAAAAACTCCGGCATTCTTGTCTCCGTCGAGTGTTCCCTGGACTCTTATAAAATGATCGAAAGGACTTTCACTGGCTTCGGTAATACCCACATACTTAAACTTTTCCACGTCGAGGGTATCCTTCTGCTCCAGTCTTATCTCATCCTGCAGATTTTTTATTTTCTCTTCAATTGCTGTCTGCTCACCCTTTAACTTCGAAAGCTGCACTTTCTTATCACCTGAGCAGGAAAAAACCAATAACATAACTGCTATTCCTGTTATAAGTAATTTGATGTTTTTCATATCCTGTCTGATTTGAATTATTTTCTTAATTAGATATCTATTTTACACTGTTGCTTAAAATACGATCAAGTTCTGCCTTTGCATTAAGGAGTGTAAGCACTGAATTATAGTAATTTGTCTCAGCTGTAAGAAACTGATTCTGGTTCTGGGTAAGTTCAAAACTTGTTGACACACCTTCTTTATACTTGATAACTGTTCTATCATATATTGTTTTACTAAGATTCATACTTTCCTTATTGATGACATAGTTATTGTATGCAGTCTGGTAATTACTGCTTGCTTTGTCATATTCCATAACCAGTCCCTGTTTTGCCTGTTCTTTGGCAAGTACCGATTTCTGAAGATCCAGCTTTGCCTGTCCAACCTTTGAACTTCTCACTCCGCTTGTAACTATCGGAATATTGAGTGAAGCACCAACAACATCTTTTACTGCAAAGTTGAAAGATGGCTGGTTTGTTTGTTCTTCATGCCTGTAATATGCTGATATTGTGGGCAGATATTGTGCTTTTTGGGATTTTAGGAGCAATTTTGAAACCTGTTCCTGTGCAACGGCCATCTGATAATCCACACTGTTATTAATATCAAAATTTTGTCCGGCGAGATATTGAAGATTCCCCTGCCGTATTATTCCCACCAGACTGTCAGTCAGTTCTACAGGACGATCAAAATCAACCCCCAGCTGGTATTTAAGCAGTTTCATTGAAATCTCTTTCTGCGACTCCATGGAGGAAATAAGAGTCTGAATATTTGATCTGTTTATCTTGATCTGGTCAACATCAGTTTCCTCGTTAAGTCCCTGCTGGTTCATTTTTAAAAGATCATTATAGGTCTGATCAACTGTTTTGTAGCTTTCCTTCAACAACCTGATGTTTTCGCCAAGGACGAGAACGACATAATAGGTCCCGGCTACATCCTCCCTGGTTTGCTGCTCTGTTTTGAAAAGACTCTTTTGGGTAATTTCACTTACTACTTTTGTGGCCTGTAAGCCAACTATGTACTGACCGCTAAAAATAAGCTGCGACACGGTCATGTCAATTGTTGTATTATCCTTTACACCAAGAGATATAGGAGGAGCATTCACATACGCATTCTGGAAATCACTCCTTGTAAGATAACCATCAGGCAAGGAAGCTACATCGAGGTAGGGTCCGAAGCTTACCTGGGGCACAACAAACTGGTGAAGATAACTCGCCGATACATTAAACTGAGGGAGTCCTGATGCAAGGTTTTCCCATACCTTCTTTTTTGCACTTATCACATCGATTTTTGCCGACTGGACAGTACGATTGTACTTAAGAGCATAATCCTGCGCTTCCGACAGCGACAACTTCATTGCATCTTTATCCTCCTGTCCGAAAACACTTGTGATCAAGCTGATAAATAAAATAGTTATTAGATATTTTCGAATCCAATTCATAATTTACAACTGTTAAATGTTACTTGTTTCCAATCCTTTTATTTTGTTTTCCAACTCAATTATTCCTTTCTCTGTGGCAATTCCCCTGATATGATATTTCAGTAGCTCAATAAACAATTGTGATGAGGTAAATTCCGAAACAGTAAAAATCTCTCCGAAATGTACATTCTCTGATCTCGACAGGTATAGTTTTGCAATAACCTCTTCATCCATATCGGCCCTGTAAAGCCCCTCTTTTTTACCTTTTCGCAGGTTAAGCATAAGGTAACTGTAAGTTCCTTCCCTCCTTGCCTTTACAATTTTCTGATATTGCGCAGGATAATATTTTTTAAGATCATATTCTGTTGCAGGATTTCTTTCCCGCATCATCCTGTTCATAAAGACTGAAATCTCAAATAATTCCTCAATGGCATTATAACCTGTCTTAAAACACTTGCATATCTCTTCCTGTCTGGTACTGATCTCAGACTCCACAAATTTATCAACCAGGTCCTCTTTATCATTAACATATTGATACAGAGTTTTCTTTGACATACCAAGTTCCCTGGCTACATCATCCATCGTAATACTTTTGATCCCGTAATTTTTATACAGGTCACGTACCTTAGACATGATATTTTTCAACTCTTCATTCATGCCGCAAAAGTATAACAAAAAACCATGGAAACAAATTTTATACAAATAGTTTCCGTAGTTTTTATGAACAACATATTTCCTTTGACGAATAAGACGTAAGAATATTTTAACAGGAGAATAAAAATGTAGAAAGAGTTACGGAAAAGGAAGTGGGAAATTCATTCCTGCGGAATATTTTCCGTACGTTCCAGTATCTCAAGACACATTCGGCTGTTATGATAAGGGCAGATCCAGAATCCGGCTTTATCGCCCGACCCCTTGCCGCCAGGATAGGTAACAGTGCTGAACCACCCTCCGTTTTTGGTATCAACAAGATGGCTTTTAATATATTCCCAGCTATTAACGGATTTCCCGAGATACCCCTCATCGCCTGTTAACTCGTAGGCATTGAGATAACCGGTTACTGCTTCCGCCTGCACCCACCAGCTTCGTTCCTTATTGATATGGCCTGAGGAACGATTCGTTTCGTATATTATGCTGCCATCCG
>DATFLA010000510.1:0-3337 GCA_035268305.1 Bacteroidales bacterium
TCCTTATACTTAGCGATTCGCTCGAAAAGAGCCAGTGGAATGTCTTTCTCAATCCCTATGAACCCCCTTATGATGTAAACGAAACAACCTGGGCAATTATAACACTTAAGAACAGGATCATCCTGTTCTCCGGTTCTGTTATATTCTTGCTGGCAGCACTTTTCAACCTTCAAAAAAGGGAAAAGTTCATGTAAGATCAGGAGGCAGGAAATTTCATTTCCACATTTGCACCCTTAGCTTTATTATTTGAAATAAAAATGTTTCCCTTATGTGATTCCAGGATCATTTTTGCAAGAGGAAGTCCCAGACCGGGAGCATTATCCTGCTTTGTATCGCCAAAAACAAATATTTTAAACACCTCGTCCATCATTTCCTCCCTGAATCCCTCTCCCGCATCAGATACTGTCAATGTAACAAAATCATCCTCAGATTCTACTGAAAGCTTTACATCACCACTGACCGGTGAGAATTTTAGTGCGTTGTCTACAATGTTCCTGATACATATTGTCAGCAACTCTCTCTCGCCTCTCACCAAACCTGCACCTTCATTTTTACTGACCTCAACATTGATATTCCTTGTCACAATTTTTTCTCTCAGGTCAGCCAATACCGATTCAATCACATCATGGATATTAATATTATTCGCGTGTATCTCGTCAGGTTTTGTTTTCAAGCGGGTTATAAGAAGTGCATTAACGGAAAACTGCTCAAGGCGTTGTACCGAAGAATCAAGGATCTCCACCAGGGCCCCTATTTCAGTGGAGCAGTTTGACTCTTTAATAAGCTCTATTGGTCCAACCATGCCATTTAAGGGAGTCCTGATTTCATGACTTATCAGGTTCAGAAACTCCGATTTTGCCCTGTCAAGATCGAGTAACTTTTCATTAAGCAATTCGAGCTTTTTATTGGCGTCCGAAAGTTGAGCAGTTCTCTCAGCCACAAGATCTTCCAGTTTGTCATTCAGATTCTCCAGCTCCTCAATAGTGAACTTCAATTTAAGATGTGTCTTTACCCTTGACAATAATTCCCTGCTGTCGAAAGGTTTTGTAATATAATCCTGAGCTCCAATATCAAATCCATGCAGTATACTTTCCCTTTCGGTATTGGCAGTAAGAAATATTACAGGCAGATTATCATATTTTTTAATCTTTCTTATCTCCCGGCACACATCAAAACCATTCATGCCTGGCATGCTTATGTCGAGCAGGACAAGATCAAAATATTTCCTGGAAAGCCATTCAAGAGCACCTTCACCATTGGTGGCAAATTCCACGGATAGCAGCTCCTCCTGTAACAATTTGCCCAGGATCTGCAGATTATAGGGGTTATCATCAACAATTAAAATAACAGGATTTTTGCTTTTATAGTTTTTTGAAACATCCATAATATAATCCGTTTATCGTGTTGTTAACTTTTTTAGCAGGGCTGGAAATTTATCAATGAGCTGCAGCATCCGTGGTATATCAAAATTATCGGCGGCCATAATTATCTCTTCGCCGTATGAAGTAAGACTCCCATAGTTGTGTTTCTTCCCAAGTTCATTAAGATCTTTGCCGAATTCACGTATTTCATCAATTGGCTGGGTAACTGAAAAAGTCTCCCACCTTTCCAAAAATGATTTTCTTAGTGTATCTTTCAGCCTGCTGATGTCAACAATACTGCTTTCCCTGTTATCAACTTTGTCTTCCGGTCCGGGGTTATTCCCGATTTTACTTCTGTACGGCAGAATGTTCATAAGTGCCATGTATAATTCAGTAATATTCACAGGTTTCATGAGAAGTCCTATGAAATCGCTTTTTTGGATCTTCTCTTTCTGACTTTTTAGTACGGATGCTGAATAAGCAAGCACCGGAATATGTTTAATTGTCTCATCTTTCTTTATTTCTGTCAGAAGCCGGAATCCATCCATATGTGGCATCCTTATATCGGCGACTACCAGGTCAGGAAAAATCTGTCGCGCCATTGCGAGGGCGGTAAAGCCATCTTCAGCAGTGTAAACCTTTATATTTGTATCTTTCAGGGCATCCTGCAGGTAATTCCTGTTATGCTCAATATCATCAACCACAAGAATTGAAGATTCATCGAAGACTACATTGTCAGGATTTATTTTAATATCCGTATTTTCAGAAATATAGTCATGCCTGTAGTTAAGCCCGGGTAATGTAAGGATGAACTTGCTTCCTCGTCCTCTCTCCGACTCCATTGTCAAAGTACCGTCCATCAATGATGCCAGCCTTCTGCTGATTGCCAGTCCAAGCCCTGTTCCGGTATGTTGCTTAAAATTCTCTCCCTGGATAAAAGGTTCAAATACAGATTTCTTCAGTTCTTTGGAGATACCGATCCCTGTGTCTTCGACCTCTATCACAAGGTCCACAACATCTTCCTTTTTTTTATTGAGATATTCAATCAGGCGCGGATTTTTAGTATATGTCCTGAGAGTTATTGTTCCTTCCCCGGTGAATTTGACCGCGTTACCCAGAAGATTGAAGACTATCTGTCTTACTCGTGACTCATCGATATATATTCCTGCAGGCGTTCCCGAAGTGATCTCCAGTATAAAATTCAAACCCTTTTCCGCAATTTTATGTGCAAATATTCTTTCAAAATCACTAAAAAATCTTGTCGTTTCCACAAATTCAAATTCCAGTTCAAGCTTACCGGCTTCAATTTTTGAAAGATCAAGTATATCGTTTATCAGAGTCATGAGACTTTTACCGCTCGATTTTATTGAGTCTATATAATTCCTTTGATTTTCATCTGTAACAGAATGAGATAACAAGTCTGTGTATCCCAGCACAGCATTCATAGGAGTACGGATCTCATGGCTCATATTTGCAAGGAATTCACTTTTTGCCCTGTTGGCATCCTCAGCTGTTTTCCTGGCTTCATCAAGAGCAATCTCAGCAAGTTTTCTTTCAGTAATATCAAAAAGGGTGGATCTGCTTAGCAGATAATTTCCATCTTTATCATATACAGCAGTGCCATTAAGACTTGTAAAAAATGTTGTACCATCCCTCCTTATCAGTTCAAACTCAAGATTGTTCACAACACCTGTCTTTTTAAATTTGGGAAAATTCTCGCGGAATGTTACAAGACTTTTTTTTGTTAAAAGTTCTGTGAAAATCTTTTTATTTACCAGTTCTTCTTTTTTATATCCCAGCCAGTTAACCTCTGTATTGTTTATTCTTATTATCGTCCCGTTCTCATCCAGAGAATGGTATCCGCAGGGAGCATTCTCATACAGGTCGTTTACCTCTTCAAGAGACCTGTTAAGTTCCGCTGTTCTTTCTTCTATAAGTTCCTCAAGATGCAGACGATATTTTTCGAGTTCCTCGCG
>DATFLA010000511.1:0-2075 GCA_035268305.1 Bacteroidales bacterium
TCTCAGTTAATTGAAGTGAAAGAAGACGAATGTAAATGAAGCGTTTTTAGTCCTACCCCCGCTACTAAAGAAAGCCCGGAGCACAAAGTGCTTCGGGTTTTTTATTTCCGGAGCGTCAAGAACTTGTTCTTGTAAGCGAAAGGGAATAAAAAAACGGATTGAGCGTAGCGAGAGCCGGCTTTTTTTAGTAAAGCACCCCCTCCTGGACTCGCGATCCGCCGAAGCTAAAGCGAAGGCAGAGAGCAACACTACCCCCGCTACTACCGGGTTTTCTTTTAGCCTTTAATTTGTTGAATGCTCTTCCAGGAGATATAATTTCCGTTTGAAGTTTTCAAATCCTTATCTCCACCGTATATCACATTCAAGTTTTCAGCTTGTTCTCCTGAAATCTTTTGCCAGTATTTAAGGTTGGTGAAGTAGTTATCATTCATAGTCATCCCTGATTTAATTTCGTAAGGAACAGCACCTTCTGGTGTATCTATAATTAAATCAATCTCCTGCCTGGTTTTATTTTGCCAGTAATAAAACCTGGGATTTACTCCCCCATGAAGCCTGCTCTTTATCAGATCTGTGATAATGAGGTTTTCAAATAGTGCTCCTTTTGAATGGAAAGTTTTAACCTGGTTCGCTGAATTTATTCCAAGCAAAGAGCAGGCCAGTCCTGTATCATAGAAATACAGCTTTGGCGATTTGATAATTCTCTTATTGAAGTTTTCGTAAAATGGTTGTAAAAAGAAGATAATATAGCTTGCTTCAAGGATCGATAACCATGACTTTGCTGTATTTGGTGAGATTCCGGCATCAGTAGCTAAAGAATTCAGATTAATAACCTGTCCTGTCCTGCCAGCACAAAGTTGAAGAAAATTGGAAAAACTGGTTAGGTTCTCAATATTTTTTATTTGTCTTACATCTCTTTCTATATATGTGCTAATATATGATGGATAAAAGAATTCCGGATCGATTTTCCGATCATAAATACCCGGATACATACCTGTGAATATCAATTGCTCATAGGTCTGCGGAACCAGGTTATTATGTAATTCAGAAATGCTGAATGGTAATAGCTTTAAAATAGCTGCACGGCCTGCCAGAGTTTGGGATATGCTTTCAAGCAACAGGAAATTTTGCGAGCCTGATAACACAAAGTGTGTGTCTTTATTTCCATCTACAATACCCTGTATATACGAGAAAAGTTCAGGTGTTCGCTGAATTTCATCCAATACAGCTCCTTCGGGAAAATTACTTAAAAATCCACGTGGATCTTTAAATGCTTCATTTCTAATATCAATATCTTCAAGACTGGCATAGGGGAGATCAGTATATATCGATTTGAGTAAAGTTGTTTTACCGCTTTGTCTTGGGCCAGTCAGGGTAATCACAGGGAACTGCTTCCTTAATTTAATGACTATTGCTGATAATTCTCTGGGTATCATATTGTAAAAGTAGTTATAAATGGACAAATATGCAATCAGAATGAATATATGTCCGATAGATACACTTCGTTTTTGATAATTATTCCGAAATAGCAAGTAATACAACTACCCCTGCTACTAAGCAGGACTCCCCACCATTTTCGGTGGGGATTTCTTTTTTACAGCCCTCCGTATCCCTTGTAAATGAACGCTTTGTACTAAACAAAGCATTAACTTTTGAAGTTAGATATTGCCGTTTTTCGGTATCTATATGGCAATTCCGGAGCAAGCTGACCCCCTAGGGAATTTTTTCTAAAAACGGTAGTTTTACCGTTTGATGTTTCTAAAAAAAGCGATAAAAGACCGGTCCCATTTCACCCTCCTTTGGGAGAGTTGGTTTGCTTACCTGGTGATAACCAGCTTCCTCGTTCCCCTTAAAGCTCCGTCCTCCGTTACGCTGCAATGGTAGGTTCCTACAGGCAGGGCAGAGACATCCACACGCATTTCCTGCGTTCCCCCGGTCCCGTTCTTCAGGTCACGATGGTAAATAATCCTTCCGCCAAGGTCGGTCAGGATCACCTCCATCCTGCTTCCTGTTTGGGTCTGAAGGCTTAAAGTAAAACTGGTGGAAGCCGGGTTGGGGTAGAGGGTGATATCTGATCC
>DATFLA010000512.1:0-2163 GCA_035268305.1 Bacteroidales bacterium
TCTCTTGTTTTGTAAACTTCGGCAATCCTGTTGAAAAGTCTGGCGTTCAGTGTGATGTCATTTGAGAATCTTGTAAGCAGGGGAGACACTTCCTGAGTTATTTTCTGAAGATCCTTTGTTGTTTCTGCATTGTTAAGATTAAACAGTACAGATGTTATTCTCCCCAGCTTGTCCCCAGCCATTTCCAGTTTTTCCACGGTATTTTTAAAAGTAGGAAGGTCCGTATTGTCATTTATCTCCCTTATCTCTTTTTCAGCAATACTGATGGCTTCCTCGATAGCCGGTTTGAAATGAGAAGTATTTATAATTTCGAAAGGAGGAGTGTTAAAAGGAGTGGCCCAGTCGAGTAAAAGCGGATTTTCAATCTTCATGAATATTCAGTTTTTGCCAGTTGTAAGGGAGAGCGGAAATGCACCCCGGAAATCAATTTTGAAATAAGCAGATGGAAGCTTAGATGTTAAACGGATTCTTATTTTTACTAATCGTCATCATCGTCCCCGTCTTTTACTTTCCTGTCTGCAAATTTAGCCGGGTAAGGCTTATTACCTTTCGCAGCGTACCACAGGATCCTGTTTAAAAGGTCATCATCGCCACTGTCAACGCCATCATACTCCGGTAGCATACTCTTTTTCGCATAATGAAGGGCTTTCCCCTTAAGCGAAAACAGGGAGGGATTCAGCTCATCGAGAGGCACTTTATTTTTAACGGGCCTGTAAGGTGTCATGTCTATGTCTTTTCCAAAGCAATCGGACATATTATTAGCTATGGCATCCTGGATATTCATTGGTTTTAATCCCAGTATCTGCTCCATGGTCCTGACCATCGCGGGTTGCGTATAGTAGGTATGGTTAGTTGTGTGAAGTCTTGAATAAGGACTGAGTACAAGAGCCACGGTACGGTAAGCTGATACATGATCCCAGCCGTTTTGGGAATCATCCTCAACAACAAATATTACAGTGTTTTTCCAGAACCGGCTCTTTGTAAATGCTTCAACGATTCGTCCAAGGGCATAGTCGTTGTCTGCAACCATAGCCCGGGGGGTGGGATAACCCGGACGAACACCTGCGGTATGATCATTAGGAAGAGCTACAATCATAAGCTCCGGCATTTTATCACCAGGCATTGCCTCATATGAATGAAGTTCCCGTATCAGGGCATCTGCCCTCATTGCATCAGAAAAATCGTGATTGCCATAGGACGGGTAGGTCTGACATAATATCTTTTTAACAGGTTCAATTGTTGTGTAATTTGTGAAGTCTACCTTTTCCCCGTTTTTATATTTTTTATATATATCGGGCCAGGTAAGTTTTTCCTTTAACACAGGAACGGATGCTTCACCGTATATCCTTACAGATTTTTTGTTCTTCATTGCATTATCCCAAAGAAATCCTGAAGGAGCATATACAAGAGCATCATTCTGGACATGGGCATAACTACGGAACCATGCCCGTACATTTTTTTCTATGTAGTCAGTAACAATTGAAGCATCTGTCCATTGATGGCCTTCGGCGGAGCATTTGCCAGAAACATGGAAATTGTCAAGCAGCAAGAACTCCCTGGCAAGTTTGTGTGTGTTGGGTGTTATGCTGTCGCCGTATATACAAAGCCCCGGATCACCGTCACCCTCTTTCATGTCGCCCAGTATCTGGTCGTATGTTCTGTTTTCTTTTATAATATAAACAACATGTTTGAAGACCGATGGTTCGCCTGTCCGTTCAGGGACAGGAACCGGACTGATATTTTTTCTCGGTGTTTCAAGTCCTATGGCTGCCCTTGACAGGTTATTAAGTGCATAAACAGTATCGGTATAGGCTTTCAGGTCCTTTGGGTTGTAGGGTATCACCGACACGGAAGCCATCATGTTATGGGAGTTATAAACAAGATTTTTTGTTTTGCTGTTGTGTGAGCCGATGCGTGCTCCGATAGCTTCGAGGTTTGATACATACAATTTCCCTTTTTCCGACATAGTAACAGATGCGGGGTATGCCCCGGTAGGCAGAAAACCGATTACCTTATCTGTATCTTTTTCTTTTGTCTCTTTCCCTTTAGCACCAAGGTTTATTACCGCAAGAGCATTATCCATCCCATTGGCAACGAAGAGTGTTTTTCCGTCAGGGGAAAGGCAAAGTCCATTAGGAGAATCACCGAAATAGGAGTTTATGC
>DATFLA010000513.1:0-2831 GCA_035268305.1 Bacteroidales bacterium
TATGGCAACGAGAAGAGTTTTAGAACAAAACACTAACTCAATATCCGAGGGAAAGTCTATTTCATTGGATCTCCTCTAATCGGTCTAGTTGATTTCAATTATTAGCGGATGTCAACAAATTGGTTAATTTTATATTGTAAATCAGATGACAATGAAGCGTGCCTGGCTGTTCACCCTGTTTTTTGTAAACCTGAATACATTCCTTCATTCACAACCAGGAATTCCAACCATCGTAAAGAGCTACAGTGTCCCTTCCTCGAAACAGGCCGTGGCAGTTGATTCCGCCTATTTCTATGTGATCAACAACAGTAGTATTACCAAACATCAAAAGAGAGACGGAAAACTTGTATCTGCCTGGGAAGACCGGGACTCCCTTATACACCATCTGAACAGCGGAATTATTATTGACGGAAAATTATATACAGTTAATTCCAACTACCCCGGATCACCCATGGCCGGTTCTGTTGAGATCTTCGATCCAGAGACGCTGCATCATATTGATAGTCATAGTTTTGGGATTTTAAATGGCTCTCCCACCTGGCTTGACCTGTATGAAGGATACTGGTACGTGGCTTTCGCACACTATACAGGAAGGGGAAGTGAACCGGGAAAGGACAATTCCTGGACCCGGCTTGTAAAGTTTGATGAAAAATGGAGGCAGCTCGAGTCCTGGATATTCCCAGAGAAATTAATCGCCAAATTCGGGACTAAAAGTAACTCCGGTGGTATTATCCTGCCCGAAGGCAACATCCTGTGTACCGGACATGATAATTATGAGCTTTATCTCCTTGAATTCCCAATAAAAGGTTATACCCTTATGTGGAAGGAGACATTTCCTGTGGGATCCTACGGACAGGGGATTGCCTGTGAACAAGAAGGTGATTCAACGCTTATCTGGGGCATTGTTAAGAATGAGAATATGGTGATGGTCTCAAGGATAGACTATTAATTGTTCTATTCCTTATCATAGACAAGAGTTACTGATCGCTCACCCCTCTGAGAGGATGAATCGGACTGTATCTTAAGGGTTTTTCCATCGGCCCCCATGGTCCAGGTTTCGGTGCTTTTCATCTGAAACGTTTCTCCCTGCCGGCTGAACTCTCTCTGTGATTTAATGGTCAATGTATTACCATCATCAGACCACGTGGCGACCGAAACAGTACTCCGGTTTTCGTTCTTGATTATATTCTCTTTTCCATCCATAGTCAGGGTTTCGTTTGTAGTCCTCTCCTGTCCGTTCCTGCCACTGCGGGTGCGTTCGATTGAAATGGTGTTCCCATTTTGCTGAACGTTCATTTTGACGGCAGAGAAAGTCCTTCCCTCGCCCAGATTGCTTTTACTTTCATTAAGTATCCATTTTCCGGTAAAATCAGCTTTTCCCGCTGCAAAAGAGTTTGTTGGAATAAGCAGTAGTGATCCCATAAAGGCAACTACAAGAAATTGAAAGATTTTCTTTGGTTTCATGGTGGTTTCAGGTTTAGTGAATTCATGCAATTTACAACATTTCCGGATTTACTGCATTTCCCGGAAGTGCCATGCCGGGCATACACGAAAAAAAGGCTTCCCGTTTTCACGGAAAGCCTAACATAATACCGGTAACAAATCACTATTTCACAACCCTGACCTTATTTGCAATCTGGCTATTACCGGTGTAAATAATCAATAAATAGATACCTGACTCCATATCATTCACAGGAAATTCAACCGTATGACTTCCCTCGTATGCATATCCAAGATCTCTTACTTTTAATTGCTGACCCATCATGTCATACATTTCCAGTCTTATGTTGCTGTCATTGGTCAGTTCATAACTGACATTAACATATTCTCTGGCTGGATTGGGATAGATATTTACATTTAAAGTGCTCGAAGTAAACTCCCTTATACCAGTTGATTGAGGCAAGATAACAGCATCAATCACATGTACCACACCGTTATCAGCTTCCAGGTCCTTTACGGTTACCATGGCATCATTGATATATACATTGCCATCCATGATCTTTACGGTGACACTTACCCCGTTCAGAAGGCATCATCGGTGCTTTCTTCAATGATGTTCCAGACAGTCTCCTGTGCAGACACCATATTTGTAAACATAACCGATACAACAGCCAGAAGCATCAGTCTGAAAAATCTTAAAGATTTTGTACTGCTTAAAATTTGTAATTTTGATTTCATGATAGATTTGTATAGCCATATATATCAATTAGATAGAAACTATAAAAAACGGGTTTTAACAAATGGTAATCAGTTTGAATTACGCGAGCGCATTCTCCGAAGCTCTGCTTCGGGGTTAGCGAGCACAAATTTAATAATCAATTAATCGACGATTCCTCGCAGCAAGCTGCGAGGAGAGTCAATTATTGTTGAGGATTTTCAAAATACCCTAACATTTTATCGATTATCTCCAATCCAGCCCTTCTGCCGGTATCATTGAACAAGGTAAGACCAGACCGGTCCTTAAGTTCAATCTGGATGGAAGCATCAACTGTTTCCTTGATCATTCTTGACATTGAACCCTTTACCGGTGCCCTGAGGTTTCCAGGTAAGTTGTTGGTGGCTTTTACATCCAGAACCAGGTCTTTATTAACCAGTGAGATTTTCAGGTTGTTATCACGGTATTTAAGAGATCCAATATGCGCTTTGGACCAGGTCGAAAAGTTATATAACTCCCTTCCTACTTTAAGATATGAGATAAATCCGATGAAATAACTGCCCAGCCAGGGTATCTTGGCTACTGAGAAAGTGAAAGATGCCTCAGACGTATCGAATGTATTGCAATGAAGCCATATCCAGGATTCAGGGAAAGACTTACCCCAGTCTTTTTCAAT
>DATFLA010000514.1:0-5425 GCA_035268305.1 Bacteroidales bacterium
AACCGGCGCTGACGACCAGGGAGGATTTGCATCGATATTCAGCTCGGGAGGCACACACAAGATATCATATAACCTGAGCCTTGTGCCTATAGAAGATCGTAAAAAATCGGTATTCGATATAGTGGAAGAAATGAGGGGTGACTTGTCAAAGATGTCGGAGATAATAAATTTTAGCCTCAGCACATCGGATAACATGGGTAGTTTTGGAAGTAATGCCGTTGATGTGGAAGTGTATGGGTACGATATCTCGGCGACAAACCTTGTAGCTGAGGACCTGGCAAAAAAGATTAAGGATATAAAAGGTACAAAGGATGTGACTATTAGTCGTGCCAAATCAAAGCCTGAACTCCAGATAATATTCGATCAGAACAAAATGTCGGCCAACGGGCTTAATACTGCGATGGTTGCAACTGCCGTACGTAACAGGGTTGACGGACTTACAGCCACAAAGCTCAGGCAGTTCGGCGATGAATATGATGTTGTAGTACGATTTAAGAAGAGTGCCAGGAATACCCTTACCGAGATCGAAAATATTGGTATCCCCAATGCCACCGGTCAGATGATCAGGCTTGGTGAGATAGCTAAGATTAAAGAATACTGGTCGCCTCCGAGTATAGAAAGGAAAAGAAAAGAACGTATTGTCAGGGTGTCCTTTACACCATATAAAAGGTCCCTGACCGATATTCAGGCTGATGTACAGCAGGCAATTGATTCCACAAAACTGCCTTCAGGAGTTATGGTACAGATATCAGGCGCCATAAAGGAACAGATGGATGCCTTTAAGGATATTGCAATGTTGCTGTTGATGAGCCTTATCCTGGTATACCTGATAATGGCCTCTCAGTTTGAGTCGCTCAAAATGCCTTTCATAATAATGTTCTCGATCCCCTTTGCTTTCTCAGGGGTCGCGATAGCGCTGTTTTCCACAGATACGGCTCTCAGCGTTATCTCAGGTATCGGGGCAGTTATGCTGATAGGTATTGTTGTAAAGAATGCCATTGTTCTTGTTGACTTCATTAACCTGATGAGAGAGAGAGGGCACGACTTGTATGAAGCAATTACAATTTCCGGACGTTCGAGGCTGAGGCCTGTTATTATGACCTCTGCAACAACAATCCTCGGTATGCTCCCGCTTGCAATGAGTAAAGGTACCGGTTCGGAACTGTGGAGTCCTATGGGAATTGCAGTTATCGGCGGACTTGTGTTCTCAACGCTTGTTACCCTGATTCTTGTTCCTGTTGTTTATGCTGTCTTTACAAGAAAGGGTGAAAGAAACAAGACTCTTGCCATGTATTCCGACTTTGACTTTATGAACGGGGATGACAGTAACGGGCATTAGATTTTAACAGTAAAATATTATGATATGAAAGCAATAATGATAATATATAACCAGGCTCATACTGAAAAGGTGGAGTACATGCTCGACAGGCTTGGTATAAAAGGATATACTCTCTGGGAGAATGTCCAGGGAAGAGGAAGCAATACCGGAGTTCCTCATCTGGGCACCCATACATGGCCTGAGATCAACAAGAGCTTGCTCACAATTGTTGATGATGCCATTGTTGATACAATACTCGATAAAGTGAAAAGGATCGATGCAGTTAATGAGGAGGTAGGTATAAGGGCTTTCGTTTGGGATATAACACAGATGGTATAAACGCAGAATGGCATACGGTATAGGGTGTACTGTATAGGGCCTTTTGTTGGCGGGGATTTGTAATCCCCGCTTTTTTATTTTCATATGCTTACGGGGATGAATAATCCCCGTTCCTGTTTTACAACCAGAAAACAACTCAAATGGCCGCACGCCGGCGGTAATGAACCATACATTATAGTTATTAAAAACATAAAGCCCTTACCCCCTAAAAATAGGGGGTGTTAATTTAAATATAATATAAATATTAATATATACCCCCATAACAATAGGGGGTAATGTATAAAATATATATAAAATAATAATATATACCCCCATAAAAATAGGGGGTATAATAAAAAATATATATATTTGCCCGCGATAATTTATTATTAACCTAAAACTGATTAAAAATGAAAAAGTCAGAATTCTATTATCCGGGATTGTTTTTATGGGTCTCATTATTAATTATCATTTCTGTCCAGGCACAGGCTCAACAGGATGAGCAAGATTCTGACTTTGGAGTGAATGTCGATCTTTATTCATCCTATGTATGGAGAGGAACAAAACTCGGAACAGGTCCTTCAGTACAACCGTCGGTTAAATTTTCCGGCGGGGGTTTTACTGTAGGGGTATGGGGAGCCTTTGATGCCTCGGGTTATGCAGAAGCTGATCCATATGTTGCATATGAATTTCCATTCGGTTTAAGCCTGGGAGTAACAGATTATTATTATCCGGGACAAAAATTATTTGATATCTCTGAAGCAACAGGCAGCCAGGCTTTTGAGCTGAACGGAGGTTTTAGTAAAGGCGGGTTCAGTCTAAGTGCCAACTATATAGTTAACCAGGCAGGCGGAGCAGCTTCCGCGGGCGGGGACAAATATTTCCAGGCAGGGTACTCCTTCAGCAGGGTAAATATGTTCGTGGGAGCTGGCGACGGATGGCATACATCCGATGGGAAATTTAATGTTTGCAACATTGGTCTTGGTACAATAAGAGAAATAAAGCTGACTGATTCCTTTTCCATACCTGTAACAGGACAGGTTATTGTCAATCCGGAAAGAGAACAGCTTTTTGTTGTAGCAGGATTCTCATTCTGATATATCAATCTGAAAATATTGAAACGAAAATACAATGACTATGAAAAAAATTGAAGTAGTAATTAGAAAATCCAAATTTGATGAGGTCAAGGAGGCCTTGTACGATGTTGGTGTTGAGTTCATTACATTCTGGGATGTCCGCGGTACGGGCAAATCGACCCAGGGAAGGGTTTATCGTGGAATAGCCTACGACACAAGCACAATTGAAAGGATACTTATCACATTCTATTGTCGTGAAAAATATATGGATCCGGCAATAAATGCCATTCTTAAATCGGCCTGGACAGGAGAGATAGGCGATGGTAAGATATTTATTTCAGACATAACAGATGCTTACAGGATCCGGACAGGCGATCGTGGCGATAAGGCAATGTACCTGGAAGGGGAAGAATAGTAATAACTTAAAACCGATAATCATGATATATACATTTATAATGCCCGATGATATAAAAGCCGTAGAGTCGACCCTGGCTGAATATGCATATTCAATTAATACAATTTGGGTTCTTGTCACAGCAGCCCTTGTATTTTTCATGCAGGCAGGCTTCGCACTTGTAGAGGCAGGCTTTACACGATCAAAGAACACCACGAATATCCTCTTTAAGAACCTCATGGACTTTGTTATTGGTACCATAGTATTCTGGGCAATCGGATTCGGAATAATGTTCGGTACAAAGAACGGTTTCTGGGGGGGGATTGACCTGTTTGACCATCATCTTTACAGAACCGATATGCCTGATTTTGCTTTCCTCATTTTCCAGACAGTTTTTGCTGCAACGGCTGCAACTATTGTTTCAGGAGCTATGGCTGAGAGAACAAAGTTCAATGCATACCTCATGTACAGTGCGGTAATTTCTCTTTTCATTTATCCGGTTTCCGGTCATTGGGCCTGGGGCGGTGGGTGGCTCAGCACTATGGAGATACCTTTCCACGATTTTGCCGGATCCTCTGTAGTTCACATGGTAGGAGGAATGGCTGCCCTGGTAGGTGCCAGTGTGCTGGGTCCCAGGATTGGCAAGTATGATGCCGGTGGGAAAGCCAAAGCGATTCCCGGGCACAGCATGACACTGGCAACACTTGGTGTTTTTATACTCTGGATAGGATGGTTCGGATTTAATCCCGGATCGCAGCTTGCCGCCGCAGGTGCAGACAATGCAAAAGCAATATCGCTGATTTTTGTAACAACTAATATAGCTGCAGCGGGGGGAGCTCTTGCCACCATGAGTATAATATGGTTAATTTATAAAAAGCCCACACTGAGCATGACACTTAACGGTGCTCTTGCCGGACTTGTAGCTATTACGGCGGGATGTGATGCCGTTACTCCGGGAGGAGCACTAATAATCGGACTTCTGGCCGGTTTACTTGTATTTTTTTCTGTGGAATTTTTCGATAAGGTAGTTAAAATAGATGATCCCGTGGGTGCTGTTTCCGTTCATGGCATATGCGGTGCCTTCGGAACTCTGATGGTTGGGTTCTTTTCATCAAGCCAGGGATTATTGTACGGATACGGTGCAGCGTTGCTTAAGAGTCAGCTTATCGGCGTAGGCTCAATCGCCGCATGGGCTCTGGCTGCATCTGCCGTACTGTTTTACACCTTACGCAGGATTAATGGCCTCAGGGTCGAGAAACGTATAGAAGAAGAAGGTCTCGATGTATATGAACATGGCGAATCAGCCTACAACTTTTAACTAAAAACTGTAATTAAAAAACCGCCCCGGAAAGGAGGCGGTTTTTTTATTTTTGTTGCGACCCAATGCTTTATATCGTTAGAAGAATCAGATTGCAATCAGAGCCTGCACTTATTCTTCTTCCTCTTCTTCGGCGTAAGCCTTGATTACTGCATCCTGTACATCATCGGGAACCTGTGCATATTCGGCAAATTTCATTGAATACATTGCCCGTCCGCCGGTTATTGAACTGAGGGCTGTAGAATATTTATTCATCTCCGCAAGAGGAACCTTGGCCTTAATAACCTCGAAACGTTTTTCACTCGACATTCCCAGTACCATGCCGCGTCTGCCCTGCAGGTCGCTTATCACGTCTCCCATACGGTCAGACGGAACCATTATCTCAACATCATAAACAGGTTCAAGGATCTTTGGTCCTGCATTTTTAAATGCCTGGCTGAAGGCATTCCTTCCTGCAAGTCTGAAAGAGATTTCATTCGAATCGACTGGGTGCATCTTGCCATCGTACACATATACCCTGATGTCGCGTGCATAGGAACCTGTCAGAGGACCTACTTCCATTTTTTCCATAATACCCTTAAGGATGGCAGGCATAAACCTGGCGTCGATAGATCCGCCGACGATACAGTTTACGTAGATAAGTTTTCCGCCCCAGGCAAGAGCAATCTCTTCCTTATCGCGGACAGACAGCTTGATCTCCTTACCGTTGATCTTCATCATGGAAGCTTCCTGTGAACCATCTTCATAAGGTTCTATAATCATATGTACTTCACCAAACTGACCTGCACCACCCGACTGTTTCTTATGCCTGTAATCGGCCTGTGCTGATTTTGTGATTGTCTCGCGATACGGTATCTTGGGCGGATTAAAATTTGTAGGTATTTTATACAGGTTGTCGAGATGCCATTTCATTATATTGAGGTGATATTCACCCTGGCCATGTACAATCACCTGTTTCAGCTCCTTGGAGTATTCCACCTGTATCGTGGGATCCTCGAGAT
>DATFLA010000515.1:0-2365 GCA_035268305.1 Bacteroidales bacterium
CCAACCCTTCATCCAAACTATGTTCAAATCGCTGGAGGGATAATACTTTTCTTTTATCCATAAGGCCATTTCTCCCATAGTCATCCTGTGGCACATTGGGATGGAAGCTCCCCCGACGAATGTGAAATAGTCCTCCTTAAGTACAGGACCGTCAAAATCCAGGGCCCCAACCGGATTTGGCCTGTCAAGGATCCAGACTGGTAATCCGGCTTCAGAACAAGCTTCAATACATAGTTTTACAGTCCATATATATGTGTACAGACGTGCCCCTACATCCTGAAGGTCTATTATCATGAAATCGATATTCTTCAGCATTTCTTTTGATGGTTTCCTGTTTTCACCATACAGGCTGTAAAGAGGGATACCAAATGAAGGATGTGTCATGCTGTTCCATTCGATCATATTATCCTGGGTCTGGCCATAGAGACCATGCTGGGGACCAAAGATTGCCGACAGCCTGCATTCATTCATCTGGTGGAAAATGTCAGTTATGTGTCTGAGATGCGAATCGATGCTTGGAGCATGACACAACAGCCCCGCTCTTTTCCCTTTGAGTGATGAAGGGAAGTCAGAAAGAAGGGCTTCAAGTCCTGTTGTTACCATATAATCAGTTTTACGCAAATATATAACTATCAATTTTTAAATGATCTATAACATATTATTTATTCGCCTTAAGTGATAATTCTTTTCTAAGTTTGACAACAAAACAATAACACATGACATGAAAAAAGTAAAACTTCTTTCCCTGTTTTTCTTATGCCTGACCCTTTACGCTTCGGCGCAAAAAGCTCCTCTTAACAAAGATGTATACGATTCATGGAAGAGCCTGTCTTCCAAAAAAATATCTGACGACGGGAAATGGATCAGTTATAATATTCTGCCGCAGCAGGGAGATGGCTGGCTCTACCTGTATAACGTAAAGACAGGAAAAACTGACTCTGTAGCGAGAGGCAACGACGCATCATTTTCTGCCGGTTCGGAATATGTGGCTTATTTTGTGGTTCCGGAGTACCTTGTTACCCGGCAGGCAAAGAAGAAGAAACTTAAAGCAGATAAAATGCCAAAAAATAACCTGGAAATACGTTTACTTGATAACGGGCACGTATATAAAGCTGAACGGGTCAAGTCATTCTCCTTGCCTGTCAAAAAATCTGTCTGGATGGCCTATCTGCTTGAAAAAGAGCCCGTAGGAGGAGATAGGAATAATCATGATGCAGATTCAACTGTCAAAGCAGGAAACAACAAGAAAAATACGAAGAAAGAATCAAAGACTGAAGGATCTGAGTTTGTAATTTTTAATCCTGTAAGTGATAAAGAATACCGTTTTCAGGATGTTACGGAATATTCTGTCTCTGAAAACGGATCTTCGGTAAGCTTTATCCAGAGTATTCCTGATACATCCAAAATAAATAATATTGTAATTAATATTTTCAATACAGGTAATGAGTCAGTTAGCAGCGTTTTTGAAGGGAAGGGGAATGCAGAAAAGATAACAGCCGACAAGTCAGGAGAAGAGGTGGGGTTTATCTATTCCCCTGATACTGCTAGTGTTAAGGTTTATGATCTTTATCTTTCGGAAAAAGGCAAGCCCGCAGGCAAAGTTTCCGGTATGGAATCAGCCGGCATGCCTTCCGGGTGGTCTGTAAGTGAAAATGGAAAGCTCTCATTTTCTGATGATGGGTCAAGGCTGTTTTTCGGTACGGCTGAGAAACCTGTTAAGGAGCCGGAAGATACCCTGATAGCTGATGAAAAATATCATGTCGATATATGGTCATGGAGCGATGATATAATACAGCCGATGCAGAAAAAACAGCTTGATCGTGAAAAAAAGAGAACATGGCTGGCTGTTTACCATCTTAAAACAGGAAAAATGGTTCAGCTGGGAGATTCTCTTGTACCAGGTATCAGGACAGTGAACAAGGGACAGGGTAATCTTGCACTTGGTTCATCGGACCTGAAATACCGAAGAGCATCATCCTGGGAGGGGAGAACAGGAAATGATTATTACCTTGTTGATCTTAATGACGGGACAAAAACATTGGTTCTTGAAGATTGCCCTGAACGGGCATATTTGTCACCTTCATGTAACTATCTGGTCTACTGGAATGATAACTCAAAAGCCTGGATGTCATTATCTGTTGCAGACAAAAAGACAAGGGATCTTACATCTTCCCTTGATGTTCCGTTTTATGATGAACTTAACGATGTTCCGGCGGCTCCGTCGCCTCATGGCATAGCAGGATGGTTAAGTGATAACAGGCATATTCTTGTTTATGACAGATACGACATCTGGTCACTCGACCTTTCAGGAAAAGACACACCTGTCAATCTTACCGAGGGGACAGGCAGGAAGAATGATTTACGT
>DATFLA010000516.1:0-2189 GCA_035268305.1 Bacteroidales bacterium
CAAGTGAACTGAATTGTGGGTTGCTAAACATCTCATTTGTTTTTTCTTCGGCCATGTCATTAGAGTTTTCCAAGATTATTATTATTTTTCCTTTACATGGAATATTCCCATGAAAACACCCTCAAGAAGGCTGTCTTTTGCCATCAGAAATACCCATCCGAGCAGTGCCGTTCCGACCATTTCCCACCAGCCAAAGTCTACATTGGCAGAAGGTATACGGTTAGCTATAAGCATTGCAAGTGCTGCGAACATGAGCAACGTTCCGAAGATCGTTGTGATCCAGTTCCGTAATACTCTTTGTTTGATATTCATATCATTGAATTTTAAATATATGCGGGTACGTTTGCATCGTCCTCCAAAAGTCGTATGGCTGAATGTTCTGGGCGTCCTTAAACAGATCAATCTCCATCGCATAATTGATACCCTGAGCAATCAGCGAGTAACAGGTCAGCTTCTGGTCGTACTTGTATTTCTTCTTTCCAAACCACACTCCTGTAAACGACTTAATTGCAAACAGGATAATGTGCCATTTAGGATATTTTATGCCCTCGTGATCTGTGATATAATCCCAAAACCTGTCAGCTACTTCTTGTTTGAAATTAAGGTACACAACATAATAGGTAGGCTTCTTATCATGGATGAAGTGAGCATCAATGCGATCACCATTCACACCGTAACTGAGGGCTCCTACAGCGTAGTCATTTTTAAGCACGTCCCCGTGGTTCGGTATTCTTTTTTTGTCTTTCCATTTCACCCCGGAGACGAATTGTACAATGCGCTCGAAAAAGCCTATTGCGTTGCCAAGGAAATTGTGGGTTTCCTTCAGTACGATTTTTACCCTGTTGTCCCGTGGTAAGGATTCGCTATTGTGATATTTTGTATAGTTGAGTTTCATCTGTGTTAAAAAATAAATAGTGAACAATACGCTCCTAATCCCAATGCTAACCACCCCAATTTAACGATCAAAAAAGTCCTTCCATTCTGAAATACATTTTCAAACCATACATCCCATCCGGTTGTTCCTATATGCCAGATTGAGCCGGTTAAGAGATAACCAATGAGGCAATCAAATACAGACCAGTAAACCAATCCACCTATTAAGATTAACAATGGGATAGTCCAAAGTATACCTATCCATAATCCAAGGATGATTGAAACCCCTGTGAAAACAACGGCCTCAATAATAAACCACCTTAGATGCCTCTCGCTTGAGAAAGAACTGAACTTCTTTGACACCTCTTTCACGTAATAATCCATCCATGCCTTTAACCCTGCATCCAAGATGGCAAAGATTATGATTGTGTATAGTGCAATTTTTTCGTTCATCTTTAAATTATTAGTCTCTATATTTATTTCTGCCTCAGTCCGTCCCTGATTGCATCGGATAGGATTATCAGGGTTAATATGGTGAGGATGGGGGTCATAAATCTAAGTTTGGATATTGTGATTTCATGTACTTTTTCTCAAGCCACTCTACGTATTCTTCTCTATACCGTTCATATCCGTCCCCATCTTCGAAGTAGACATTTTCCCCTGTTTCTTTTTTAAAATCTTCCTCAGGTATACTGTACCTACCTGGAATGGGTATACTTTCCATACCTGAAGCTCTAAATTGCATTATAGGTTCATGGTTTGACCAAGCTGAGATATCGCCTGTCATTGGTTCTAATGTTAAATGGTCATAGTCAACACGTTTCATTTTATTATGTTTTTAGTTATGAGTACAACTAAGTTACATTTTATAGTTTTTAGAAATAAGCTAAATAATAAGCAGCCATAAAGCTGGCACAACGTCTGGATGCCATGTTGAAATTGATGTATGGGCCTGACGACATTCATAAGTGTGTCCGAGATAGGTCACCTGATCCCCGATTTTATAAGCCACACCGGAACTCCATGCTCCAACCGGGGGAGCTTCCTGATATACTTTCCACAGAGCGGGAGTCTTGTCAGGTTCCCATCCTTGCAACGTCATGTGAGCCTGAATGCATTCGTACTTAATCCCGTTGTATGTCCTTATCGATCCGATCTCAACCGATTCATTCACTATCCAATCCAGGTCCCCGGTGTCTTCCCGGTAAAACGAGAACAGGGCAGGAACAGTCTCAGGGTCATGTTCAGTCCTTAAATGATCCTGCCTACAGAGTACAACCTTACCGTTATAGTCGTACATCTTACCCTTTACAACG
>DATFLA010000517.1:0-3379 GCA_035268305.1 Bacteroidales bacterium
CAAGTGTTGTAAATGAGCAAAGTGATCAACAGGTAATAAATGGAGAAGTATGGACATGTACGACAAAAACCTATGATGCCATGGCCCCGGGAGGAGGCGACAAGGGCTTCCCTCTTTTCAATCCCAATGCATCAGTTATATACCCGGGGAGCCTTCTCCAGGGTAATTCGCTTAAGAAGGCAACTCCCGATATAATTGCTGTTGACAGGGCAGGGGGCACCGTTTCGTACGATCTGAATAATGGAAACACTTCGTCCAGCTTTACCGTCGATATGGTGGCAAAAAGCACTATCCAGAATGCCATGAATCACATTATAGCTAATGCACCACCGGATCTTCCGGCTAATTTTGTCTTTAACTACAGCCAGGTTCAGAGTGAAAAAGCGCTGGCTTTGCAGCTTGGTGTCGATTTTGAGTCTGCTTTTGCCGATATAAGTTCAGATTTCAGCTTCAGTTCTGATACCAAATCAAACAAAATACTTGTTAAGCTTAGTCAAAGCTTTTATACTATGAGCTTTGATATTCCAACTAATCTCGATGGTTTATTTGCTCCAAGCGTTACACCATCTGACCTGGCAAAGTATGTCCAACCCGGGAACCCTGCCGTTTATATTTCCGATGTTACTTACGGAAGAATATATTATATGCTTATAGAATCCACATCTTCCTATACTGATATGGAAGCAGAAATAAATGCCTCTTTCAACGGGGTTGTAAACAGTGCTGATGTTGATATCTCCGGCAATTCTCTTTCGAAACTCGATAATCTTAAAATAAAAGTTCTTGCTTTTGGAGGAGATGCAAGCACTACTCTTCTGACAGTCGGTAAGACTGACCTTAATCAACTTGTTACTTTGCTGGCAGAAAGCACATCCATATCCAGCGGCCTGCCCATTAGTTATGTTGTAAGAAGTGTTGAGTCAAACCAGATAGTAAGTGTACAGCTTGCTACAAGATATGATGTGACCAAATGTGAACCTAACCCTCCGGGAGGTGAGCCTCCTTATACCTTCAGGTGGAAAGGCCAGGTGATCTCGAGGATGGGACCGGTTGGTGCCGCATATGCCATTAATGGTACCGAATTTATTTTAATAGATATGTCCGGTACAAAGTTTATGCATAGTACTGTTGATACACTGATGGGTCCGTATCCTGTCGATCAGCTTGCCACCAGTGGCTCAGCCCCGTTTGATATAGGTGCGGCCTGCAATATTGACGGCAATAATGAAACGCAACCATGGATAATGATCATGGATGTTACTGGTAGCGAATATTCATATATAACAGGCTCAGGGCTGTGGAGTACAAATGACCCCCAGCCGATATCCAACCTGGCAAATGGGAGTAATCCCTTCAATCTTAATGGGATAGGAGCAATGTTGTTCCGCGATGTCTCGTCAACCGGCACCTTAAGCAGGTATATGATTAATAAGGATGGAACCCTGTTTGCAATATATCATAATGATGGAGGAGGTTACTTTGAAAAGGTATATAATATAGACACATGGGCCGGTGGTGGTCTTCCCTTCGATGTGAAGAAAGTGGGAGCAGGAGTTGGATTTTCAATAGGACAGAAACAATTTTATATGCTCTTTAATTATACCGGAACCCAATACTGTATTTCCGGTGATGTATACGGTACCGGGAAAAATGAGTTTATCGGGCCGTTTGATTTGTAATGAACCGGTTGATATACAAGAGAGGTACTATAAAGGACCTCGATCAGTTTTCAGTTACTTTTATGATCTTCAGTCCTTTTACCCCTCTTGCTACAAAGCAATATTCATTATTGGCTTCTACATAATTTGCAGATGCTTCAACATTGACATTGCCAAGCCATGTGAGGTTGCCTTTGTCATCCATTTTTGCAACGTCCAGCCCGCCTGCTCCATCGGCAATATAAACCCAGCCGTTGTTTGTAACAGATACTCCGTTTGATACATAATCAGATGCTGTGGCACCGTCCGGTACCAGAGGAGTCGGCAGTGAGGAAACAGGTGTTGGAGGGGTGGCTGTGGACAGGTCATAACTTCTGACACCCTCCTCGCCAAGAGCAACAAGGGCAAACTGGCTATGTAACCTGACTATGGATTTTGCACCCTCATTCATGGCACCGCCAATTTCCTTGTCCCATATACCGGGATCATAGAGGTGCCCGGGATTACCGCCAAGAACCACTTCGTAATCAGGATTAATATCCACAGACCTGGCATTACTAATATCTGTATAGCTAAGCTTGTTCATCTGGTCGTCAAGAATAGTAAGCCCGCCATTGTTAGCCGATGTAACAAATATTTTATTATCAAAATATCTTACATCAGTACCAACATAACCAGGGATATATGATTTTATGGTCTGATCCGATTCAAACTGGTGCATCGAATTCAATTCATACTGTTCAACAAATGCACTATCGGAAGTCTCATCAGCCCCCGTTATCCATACACGTGTATTTCCTTCTCCGCCCACAGGTTCATATGCCTCAACAGAACTTACATCAATACCCTTGTTTGTTTCAGGGTTAATAAAAACAACACTCGATACCAGTACAGGATTGTACGGAGAACTTATGTCTACCACATCTACTCCACCCAGGTATCTGTCCCCCTGTGTGTTATAAGACACATATGCATAATTGCCTATTATCCTAACATGTGAAGCCTGTAAAACCTCACCGTTATATGTCGGCGGGTACAGGGCGGCTATCAGGTTAAGAGTAACAGAAGCCCCTTTCGCTCCCTTACTGCCCAGATCTTTGGTTATAGCAGATTCATCGAAAACGTATGATTTCACATTATTGTCATAAGACATCCTTTGACTTAAGGAAACAGGATCATTATTAATGATCATATCTTTTGATATTTTTGTTCCTGTTGTCTGTGTGTCGGGCTGGTAATCCTCTTTCTTACAGCTGCTTATAGCAAGTAATGATGCGATTGCGAAGATTAGTATCTTTTTCATATTTCGTTATATTTTTAACTGTACTGTTTTTGAAATAGCATTTTTTGTCTCAGGTCCAATTCTATTATGAGACAATAATAATTTCCGTTTGTTTGTTCAAAATTACTATTAATAAAAACATACTATTATTATGTATAATCCTTTTTTATCAACCGGATTTTTTAATTGACGAGTGGACGGATTGTATAAATGAAAGCTCTCCTGTACATCCTGCGACTTGGAGAATCGGATCATTATTGACCCGTTTCTTCACATTGTTGATAAATTAAATTGTCTTAATGCTGCAACATTAAAGTGTATTTACAGTCTTTAGGGTGATAAAATCAAAACGGATATTATACCGGTCGTGAAAGAGACATAACCCTAAAATAACCATACAATGTTTAAAAATCTCCTGAAGCACAGTATCAGATCTTTC
>DATFLA010000518.1:0-2042 GCA_035268305.1 Bacteroidales bacterium
ATACAGTGGTTTATCCGGGTCATGGAGACTCTACCACGATAGAAAAGGAAATCAAATCAAATCCATTTCTTTCTTAATAAATACTGCTAATTTTGCATACTATAGAAAAATAAAACAACAGAAAACCGAACCATAAATCGATCTAAAAACCAATATTTAATATGCCCTCAGATAAATTTGTCAACCGTCATATCGGTCCGCGTGAAAGTGATCTGCCACATATGCTTGAAACAGTTGGTGCAAAATCACTCGATCATCTTATTGAAAGGACCATTCCTGAGTCAATTTTGATGGATAAACCGCTTCAGCTTCCCGAAGCCATGAGTGAATATGAGTATCTTAATCACATCAGGTCGGCAGGTCGCAGGAATAAATTATTTCGTTCTTTTATTGGCCAGGGATATTACGGAGTGGCCCCTCTTCCCGTCATCACCCGTAATGTACTCGAAAATCCTTCATGGTACACTTCATATACGCCCTATCAGGCTGAGATATCGCAGGGAAGGCTTGAAGCCCTTTTGAATTTCCAGACCATGATAATGGAGATGACAGGAATGGAGATAGCCAATGCATCGCTTCTCGATGAATCGACTGCAGCAGCAGAAGCAATGATAATGATGTTCAATGCACGATCAAGGGCAGCAGTAAAAGCCGGAGCGAACAAGTTTTTTATCGATAACGATATGTTTCCCCAGACTCTTGAAGTTATAAAGACGCGATCGGAGCCACTGGGAATAGAACTTGTTCATGGAAGGTATACAGAAGCATCTTTCAACGAATCGTTTTTCGGTGCTATGATACAGTACCCGGCGGCTTCAGGTCAGCTTCGCGATTACACGTCCTTCACAGCCATGGCTCATAAAGCTGGTGTACTTGTTGGTGTAGCAGCAGACCTGATAAGCATGGCGCTTGTAGTCCCTCCGGGGGAATGGGGTGCGGATATTGTTGTCGGTTCGAGTCAGAGAATGGGACTACCAATGGGTTACGGCGGACCTCATGCAGGATATTTTGCCACAAGAGAAGAACTTAAAAGAAATATTCCCGGACGAATAATTGGAGTATCGGTGGATGTAAATGGTAACAATGCCCTCAGAATGGCGCTCCAGACACGTGAGCAACATATTAAACGCGAAAGGGCAACATCCAACATTTGTACCGCACAGGCTCTGCTAGCATCCATGTCAGGTATGTATGCGCAATATCACGGACCGGAAGGTCTGAAAAATATAGCCGGTCATATCCATAAATCGGCATGCACCATTGCCCATGCCCTGAAAGGAATGGGCTACAGGATGATGAACTCGGTGTTCTTCGATACATTGAAAATAAGTCTGAGGGGAAATATTACAGTTGAGAGGATAAGAGAACTTGCACTAGAAGCCGGTATAAATTTCTATTATCCCGACGACAGCACGGTGATACTGAGTACAGACGAGGTAATTACATTCAGTGAGATAAATGTAATAACCGGAATATTTGCCAGAGCTGCTAATACAACATCCCAGAGAATAACGACTTATTGTGATTGTAAATGTATCCCGGATAAGATGTTCAGGACCTCGGAATTCCTTACGGGCAGCACCTTTAACAGGTATCACAGTGAAACAGATATGATGAGATATTTAAAGATGCTTGAGAGAAAAGACTTTTCTCTTACCCATTCAATGATCTCACTGGGTTCCTGTACCATGAAGCTGAATCCGGCAAGTTCCCTTTTCGCATTAAGCTGGCCGGAATTTGCAAATATCCATCCTTTTGTACCGGCTGACCAGGCCGAAGGCTACTACCAGATCATGAGTGAGCTTGGAGAAGTACTTAAGGAGATAACAGGTTTTTCATCAATATCATTCCAGCCAAATTCCGGTGCTGCAGGCGAATATAGCGGATTGATGGTGATTCGCCGTTACCATATTACCAGGGGTGAAGGTCACCGGAATGTAACTCTTATACCGGCATCCGCTCACGGGACAAATCCGGCGAGTGCTGCTATGGCGGGAATGGAGATAGTCGTCGTCAACTGCGATGAAAAGGGAAATATTAGT
>DATFLA010000519.1:0-3430 GCA_035268305.1 Bacteroidales bacterium
AATCCTGGAGGTTAGAAGCGTTGCAAGAAGTGCCACCCCAAGGCTTCCGCCAAGCTGCCTGATGGAATTTGTTATTGCAGAAGCCTGGGCCATCTTTTCACGAGGTATCTCCAGCAGTGATACTGTTGTGAGAGCAGTAAACATTAACCCCATTGCAAGTCCGCGAAGATAAAGAGCTACCATAATGTATGGTCTCTCTGTAAGCCACGATAGTTTTGAATTCATATAAAAGCTGAACGCAAACAATATTACCCCAACAACCAGTGGTAACTTCGGACTTATTTTATCCGTTATCTTACCCGATAACGGGGCCGTAACCCCCTGTATGATACCTACAGGTAAAAAGACTGCACCGGCCTGTAAAGCAGTATAATTAAGAGAGTTCTGGAGATATACGGGTAAAAGAAATGTGCTTCCGAACATCCCCAGGCTGAAAATGACAAGAATAATGTTTGAAATACCAAAATTCCTGTTCATCAGGAGTCTCAGGTCAAGCAGCGGCTCTTTGACAGTCAGTTCAGTTGTTATGAATATGACCAGGGCAATGAGTGAAATTGCAGCACAGATCAGGATATATGTTGCATGCCAGCCATCGGAATTTGTCTCAGCATTTCCCTGCGACAAAGCATATAAAGATAATGGCAGGAAAATAGTAACGGAAATAAAACCGACAAGATCGAATTGCCTTGTCTTTTTATTTTTATATTCCCGCTGAATGATAATTGTAAATAACATTGCAATGATACCTATCGGTACATTTACATCAAATATAAGTGCCCAGTTAAATCTGTCTATCAGAAAACCTCCGATAAGCGGTCCGAATGATACTGATGCTGCAGCTGCTATGCCCCAGAAGCCGAGGGCTACACCTCTTTGTTGCGGAGGGAACTCCCTTGATACAATTGCCATACCCAATGGCTGTATTGTACCGGCTCCCAGTCCCTGGATAACGCGGAAAAAGATCAGCATATTTTCATCCGACGATCTGCCGCATAACATGGAACCAAGCGTGAAAAGAAACAGACCAATAAAGTATAACCTCTTGTAACCGAACTTATCCGCAAGCCATCCTGATGTAGGAAGAGCAACAGCCATCGCAAGCATGTATGCTGTTATTACCCATTCAATCTTGTCGAGTCCTACACCAAATGAAGCCATAATCTTTGGAAGGGCAACATTTACTATTGTTGCATCAAGAACAGCAATAAATGTTCCGAGCATAACATTCACAAGCAGAAACCATTTATATGACTGATGCTGCGGATGGAATGCAGAATCTCGTGTTCTTATAAGTCTTCGGATCCGGTGTGAGGGTGTTAACCGTTTTGCCATTTTTAATGCTTAATTATCTTTACAACTGCAGACATGCCTGATACTATTTTCAGAGATGATAAATCCCTGACATTATCTGCGCTGTCTATTGATATTCTGACCGGTATCCTTTGTGTAACTTTGGTAAAGTTACCGGAAGCATTATTTGCAGGTATCAGGCTGAATACAGATGCCGTATAGGAGCCAACAAGAAATATTTTGCCATGGAACTTTGTGTCACCAAAAGCATCAATAGTAAAATTAACATCCTGACCCGGATGTACATCGGATATCTTTGTTTCCTCAAGGAATGTTACAACCCAGAGATTGTGACTGAGTGTCAGAGTAAAAATACCCTGGCTTGGCTGAACCACATCACCCGGCATAAGCCACCTCTTTGCAACAATACCGTCGGCAGGTGCATATAATTTTGTGTTATTTAGCTGGGTATTAAGTACATTAACCTGGGCATTGGCTGTTTCTACTGCCGATGTTGCACTTCCAATCATCGATCTTGAAACGAGCAATTGAGCTTTGGCAGCCTCAAGCTGTGCCTGTGCAGTTTCAAATGCTTTCTTTGCATGGTCAAACTGTTCTGGCGGGATGACACCGCCTTCCGACTGAGCCTTTGCCCTTGTGAAATCATCTGTAGCTCTCTCCAGGTTTATCTCCAGCACCCTGAGGCTTTTCTGGTCAGAGGAATATTTAATCCTCGACTGAGCCAGCCCTGTCTCAGCCTGCGCTTTCAGGGCAAGAGCCTGCTCTTTCTGTGCCAGTATATCAGTGCTGTCGAGCACTGCCATCAGGGTACCTGCGCTAACAGTATCTCCTTCCTGTGCATATAAGGCTGAAATTCGTCCCAGCATTTTAGAACTTACACTCACATTGTCTGCGTCAATGTGTGCGTCATCCGTTGTGATATAGCGTTGATAATCCCTGTACCAGTATATCGCCCCTAAAAGTACTATTAAAATGACAACTGCTACAGGTATATATACCCTCAACTTTTTGTTTTTGGATTCCGGTTTCATAAAGAATGTCTCTGTTTGGTCAAATTATTAAAAAAAATCAGTTAGTATTTCGCTTTAAGGCCTTTAATAAATATGTCTGTAAAAGCCATCGTGTCGAATCTCAGCCCCTCAAGCTCTCTTTCCTCGATAAGCATACCAAGTTTATCGTTGATAACCGCAATTCTCAAGCCTTTTAAAATGGTAAGGAACAATGAGGCTGTCATTTCCGGGTCATCTATTGAAAATAACCCGCTGTCGATTCCTTTTTTCAATATCCGAAGGACAATCTCTTTCTCCTTATTCCTGAATTTATTAAGGGTTTCACGAAATACCGGTTTAAGGTCGGAATATGACTCCAGCCTCAGCCTTGTAAGGTTTAACAGGCTGGTGAAAAATGATAAACGTGAATTAGCATACTCCTTCAACAGGCTGTCGGGATCCTCAACCATTGTTATGCACTCTGAAATCTTGAAAATGAACTCCTCCTGCTCTTTTTCAACAACTGCTTTGTAAAGGCTTTCTTTATCAGGAAAATAATAATACAAGGATGCTTTAGATAATTTAAGATCATCTGCAATCTCTCTCATTGATGTCTTCTCAACCCCGAATAATCCAAATCTTCTCTGGGCTGTTTCAATTATAAGTTTTGCTTTATTGTCTTTTACTGACATCTTTTTCTCCTCTCTTTTAAAAGGTTGCAAATATATCAATCATTTTGACCAATTTGTTTAAATGGTCAGTTTTTTATAAATTTTTTATTAGAAACTACTTTTCCGTAAGAAAAACAGGAACGGATATATAACTCAGAAAAATTAGTTTGTAAAAAAGAGAATCATGCCAACAGCTGCAACAGAGAGGAAGAAGGCAGCAGGGATGCTAACAAGTAATACCTGCTTTTTATTAGGTTTGAAATGTGTCCACGATTTTCTGAGATTTCTCAGGCTCAAATAGAAGCCTGACAATAATAGTATTGCCTGGAACCAGGGAATATATTGCGGTAGGAACTGATGCCAGGGCATTCCTGCAGCTCCGAAGAAATCCCAACCCCAGCCGAATGGATCTGAAGCAGACTGGATGATGAATGTAATATTTACAAAAAGCATTGGAAT
>DATFLA010000520.1:0-2974 GCA_035268305.1 Bacteroidales bacterium
TAACTAAAATGGCAATTGAATTTGCATTGAGTAAGGGTATTGCATATTCTCGCTCAAAACGGACACCATTTCTTGCTGAAAACGGACAAGGTTTCCTGCGCAAAACGGACACACATTCCTGTCGAAAACGGACAGGGATTCCTGACCAAAGCGGACAGGGATTCTTGAGGAAAACGGACAGCCGGACGCCTGTTGAAAACGGACAGTGATTCTTGTTAAAAACGGACACTTTTAAACACCACTTATTTTCCACGTAATATTTTGTACTTCTGTTGATTTTACATTCAAAGTTTAAATAAATCAACAGGAGGAAATTAAATGCCTAGAAAACGTATTAACGTGGAAAAGATAAGAGAAATACTTCGTTTAAGTCTTGAGTTGAAGTTCAGCATACGAAAAATAGCTGAAGCACTTCAACTCAGCAAAACCAGTGTAGGGGAATACCTGGCCGAGTTTAAGCGCACCGGCCTTTCCTATCACGATATCACCCAGATGAGCGATACAGAAGTGTGTGAGCTTTTCGAGAAAAGCAACAAACAGTCTAATCCTATGTATGAAGCCCTCTCCCGTGAGTTCCCTCATTATGAAAAGGAACTTGCCCGTGTTGGAGTGACGCTGCAACTTCTGTGGGAAGAATACAAGGAACGCAATCCGGATGGATTTAGTTATTCCAGGTTCTGCCACCACTACCGCATGTGGAAAAGCAAACTCAAAACAGGCATGCATATAGAGCATAAGGCCGGGGATATGATCTATGCAGACTTTACGGGCAAGAAAATGCATTATATTGATCCTGAGACCGGAGAAATCAAACCTGCAGAGATCTTCTTGACCGTGTTGGGGGCCAGTCAGTTGATATATGTAGAAGGCGCCAGGAGTCAGCAGCTGGAAGACTGGATATGGGTAAATGAGAATGCCTGGCGATATTATGGAGGTACCACTAAGGGTATATGTCCCGATAATCTTAAATCTGCAGTCACTAAAGCATGCAACTATGAGCCCTTAATTAATGAGACCTACGATGACCTTGCGCGGCATTATAAAACAGTTATCCTGCCTGCCAGGCCCGGTAAACCAAAAGATAAACCTTTGGTTGAAAATGCAGTGAGGATCGTGTACCAGCGGATCTTTGCCAAATTAAGGAACCAGACCTTCTTTTCACTCCATGATCTTAACCTGGCAATTTGGGAGGAGTTGGAAAAAGTTAACAATGCACCTTTTCAGCGCAGGGAAACCAGTCGCAGGGAGTTATTCAACGAGATAGAAAAAAATGAGCTGAATCCCTTGCCATCAGAACGCTATGAAATAAAGCATTACCAGGTCTCGAAGGTTGAGTTCCACCACCATATTTATCTCAGGGAAGACAAGCATTATTACAGTGTGCCTTATCAATACACTGGTAAAAAGGTAAAGACAGTGTATACCGCCAGAATGGTTGAGATCTACAAAGATAATGTACGTATTGCTTTACATAAAAGAGATCGCACCCGGTATGGCTATACCACCGACAAAAAACATATGCCCGAGACGCATCAGTTTGTAAACGGATGGAGTACCGACAAATTTGTTCGTTGGGCCGGCAAAAAAGGAGGTTCAATCAAAACTTTTATAGAGTTGTTGCTTGAGAGCAAAGAACATCCCCAGCAAGCTTTTAAAGCCTGTTTTGGTGTACTGAATCTCGGAAAAAAATACAAAGATGAAGACTTAGAAAAAGTATGTAAAAAAGCCATTGAATATCATACAATCTCCTTCAGGTTCATTAATAATGCATTGAAAAACAACATGCATAAGATGGATGAAGAAGAAAACCCTGTTGATCTAAAACTTCCCTTTCATGAGAACATACGGGGAAAAAATAATTATAAATAATAAACTTTTAAAAATGAATGTATTATGAATCAAACCGCAACAATGCAAAAACTCGAAGAGATGCGCCTGAGTGGATTTACCCGGGCCTACCGTGAAATACTGGAAACCGGCATAAACAAAGATTTTACAATCGATGAAGTGATATCACATCTTGTTCAGGCCGAATGGGATGACCGGTATAACCGAAGGCTACAACGCCTGGTTACGAGAGCCAGGTTCCGTTATCAGGCCAGCATGGAACAAATAGATTATGCTGCCAGAAGAGAACTTGACAAGGGAATGATGCTTAGATTATCAACCTGTGACTGGATAAAGAAAAAACAAAACCTGATTATTACCGGGGCAACCGGACTGGGTAAAAGTTTTTTAGCGTCTGCGTTTGGGCATCAGGCTTGCCAGCAGGGATACAAGGTATTTTACCGCAACAGCGGCAAGCTCTTCGATGAACTAAAGATCGCAAAAGTCGATGGCAGTTACATTAAAGAAATCAACAAAATAGAAAAACAAGATTTACTGATCATAGACGATTTTGGTCTTAAGCCGCTGGATAACAACCAGCGGTTGATCCTGCTTGAACTGCTTGAAGACAGACATGGCAAAAGATCAACTATTATAACCTCTCAACTACCTGTAAATAAATGGTATGATGTTATCGGAGAACCAACCATTGCTGATGCTATACTTGATCGGCTGGTTCATAGTTCCCATCGTATCGAGTTAAATGGAGATACATTGAGAAAGAAATATAAAAATGACTAATTTTAACTGAAATATTACTGCGAAAATGAGTGGTACAAAAAGTGTCCGGAATCAGCAGGACTGGGTGTCCGTTTTCAGCGAGACTGAGTGTCCGTTTTAATCAGGACTGGATGTCCGCTTTCAGCAGGACTGAGTGTCCGAAATCGCAGGAATATGCAGGTATAAATTACAATACAATTATGCATTTAATTGATAGGGATAACAGAACAATAAAATGCAATAATAGCGTAATACCTTACTACCCGATTGCTAGACTTGAAGAAATGATGGAGTATATTAGAACTAGTGTAGATTCTAATTTCATGTCACATTCTTTAGTTCTTTTTTCACAACGACAAATCAGTGC
>DATFLA010000521.1:0-4712 GCA_035268305.1 Bacteroidales bacterium
ATTGCCGGTTCAAGCATAAAAAGGTTATCGATAAGAAATACTTTCGAACTATAAGCTTTGGCAATATCCGGTGGTAGCATGCCAATGTATGCACGGGGAAAGAGAACAGGCAGATGGTATTCATCTGCCAGCGACAGGTAAATCTTTACAAGAGCGGGAGTAGCCATAACACTTCCCATATGCGTGTCTATATGTGTAGGATTGACTCCGAGTGATATTGCCCTGTCAATCTGCGCCCTGAGTTCTTTTGCCGCTTCTTCGGGTTTTGCAGCTTTCCCAAGTGCTTCTACTGTAGGGTAAAAATATCCGTTACTGTCAAGCAGACTGGAAACCTGGTCCGATGAAGAAACTCCGCCCCATTTGTAATGATCCCATTCAGCCGTGAGGGTAAGGTGTATACCTACATCAAGACCAGGGTGGTTCTTAGTCCATAGTGCAATATCATAAGCCCATGGACAAGGCATCATAATTGAGCCTGATGTTATGGAGTTATTTCCAAAAGCTGTCTCACAAGCTTCATTTACCGACTGGCAGAGCCCCATATCATCAGCATGTATTATAAGTAGCTTTGTATCAGCAGGATACCCCAGCATCTGGGCAAGGTTCTTTTGATTCTGTGCCGATGATAACAGTGTGAACATAATGCCGGCCAGCAGAAAGGTCAGTTTTTTCATGATGTATATTTTTATCGATATAAAGTTTATTTTGTATTGACAATCTTACGCATCTTTACTCCTTCAAAGGTAATAATAACAGGTTTAATAAATCCCTGTTCATCAAAGTACATCCTGTCGATGCACGTTTCCCTGTGGTTGCCGTTTGTTGTCCCCAGCGGCCTGCGATGGTATACTATATACCAGTCGTCTGTTCCTGGTATATTTATTACTGAATGGTGGCCGGCTCCCGTTGCAACTTTCGGATCCTGTTTTAATATTTTTCCTATCCTTTTAAAAGGTCCGCCCGGTGAATCACCAATTGCGTAAGCGACGCTGTAATCTGGTCCCTGCCAGCCTCCCTCCGACCACATCAGGTAATATTTATTATTTCTTTTCAGCATAAAAGGTCCCTCTACATAATTCTCAGGTGTTATCTCTTTATAGAAAGCATCTTTGCTGAAAGGTTTTACATGAAGAAGATCGTTGCTAAGCCTTACTATATTGCAATGTCTCCAGCCTCCATAAATCAGGTAATAGCTCCCATCAGTATCATGAAATACAAACTGGTCGATAGGCTGAGCGCCATTATGGAATTTATCAATAAGAGGATGACCCAGTGCATCCCTGTATGGTCCCCCGGGCTTATCACTTACAGCTACACCTATTCCACCAAATTCATCATTACTCTGAATGTCATTTGCGGCAAAGAACAGGTAATACTTATTGTTTGCATGTATAACCGAGGGTGCCCACATCGCATAAGCGGCCCATTTCACATCTTTTATATCGAGAACATGTGAATGCTTCTGCCAGTGAACAAGATCGGGCGAGGAAAAAGCATTGAAGAAAGTCTGTAAAGGGTATTCAGGATTAATAGCCTTTTTACGTGCCTCCAATTGTTCCGGTGTAAAATAATCGGATCTGTCTGGCTTTTGATAATCGTCAGAATATGTGGGAAATATCCAATACTCATTGCCGTAAATTATCCCTTCGGGGTCTGCATACCAACCTGGAAATACCGGATTTCCCGATCTTTCATCCGGTTTGTTATTCACGGGTGTCTGGCTGCGGACACAAATACATGTTCCAATGAGTAATGCAGAGATCAATATTTTATACATAAGCTGTTGTTTGTTTGAAAATACAACAGGCTAAATTAAGAAATATTTTTATTCAGGCATTATGCGGTTTCCTTAATGATTCCGTTCATGAATTCTGCAGCCAGTTTTGCATTTTTCTCTGCGTATTCAATGCCAACGGTCTTTCCGTTCACCACAGGTAAAGGATGGCAGAGCTCATAACTCATATAACCGTTATAACCTATCTCATGCATGGATCTAACAAAGTCTGAGTAGTAACTTTCTCCTTTCACCTTCCCGTCAGTCCCCCTCTCGTATTCACCACCAAAATGCGATAGAACCTGGAGATCGCCGGTTGCCTTAGCAGCTTTATCTATGTTTGCAGGACTCTTGTCATCCATAATCGGAACATCAAGCGATACTTTAAGAGCAGGTGAGTTAACTTCGCTTACCATTCTCAGGACATCCCTGTAGTCCTTTATTACAGGTTTATGATTTTGTAAAGCAAGTAAGATACCGGCATCTTCTGCATACCTGGCACATTCAGCAACACCACTTCTGCACCAGTTCCACGTTTCCTCCTCTGTGAATTTTTTATGAGTATAATTCCATATATCTCTTGCGATATCGTATGTAGCCAGTTGAGGATGCAGAGTTACCCCGGGCCATCCCAGGAAGATTCGAAGTGTCCTGGCGCCAAGATCAGATGTCATGCGAATAAGATCCTTAACATATGCAACCTGGCTTTCCCTGAATTCGGGCATCGGACTACTAAAATCATTATTGCCAGCAACACCATATATATCAATACCCTCACCGTCAGCAATCCTTTTAAGCTCTTTGCATTTTGAAGCCGGCCAATCCAGCGGATTCCCGTGAGGTCTTTTCCCGTCTATCTCAATACCGCTGTATCCGTACGATCCTGCATTTTTTATCATATCCTCAAGCTTCATAGGTTTCCCCTGGTACCATACACCCAGGAATGTAATACTGTAAAGCCCTGTTTTAATATCAGATTTCCTTTTTTGGTTTGATGGTTCCATGGCAAATGAATTTAGTCCGGCCGCCAACCCGGCAGTTGCAGCGATTGATGTTGTTACAAAATTACGACGGCTCATAAGATTTCTTGTTTTCATAGGTTTCCTTCCGGTTTTTTCAGGTAAATAAAGGTTTTTTGAAGTGATTACAACCTTTGTTGCAAAGGTCTACACAAGATAATAAACAGAAAGTAACCAGTCAATGATTTTACAGAATTATTTTTCTGAAAGATAATTCATTACTAACATCAAATAATTAAGTCCGTCTGTTAATCAGAATAGTGCGAATAGTAATTTTAAAAATACTAAAAATAGGCATTCGCATAATAATTAAAAGAAAACAGCCATTAATTCTCTCTTCTTGCATGAAACCTGATCGTCATACTGGATAATTGACCCGGTTGAAAAAACAGGGAATCAATGGCTGTTTACCTGAGTTTTAATATCATTTTGCTCCCGGAGGGCAATGAGATCTTAAGTAATTTGTATATAAAGTCGACAGATGCAGCGTGGTGCCAGGTCCTTCCGAAATACTGTGTGTGCGATTAGGATAGGCCATGAACTGGAATTGCTTGTTATATTTCACAAGTTCATTGATAAGCATCTCAGCATTTTGGTAGTGAACATTATCATCGCCCGTTCCATGAATATAGAGCAGATTGCCTTTAAGGTTTTTTGCATAATGTATCGGGGAATTACTAACATACTCTTCCATATCCTCCTGAGGAAGCCCCATATATCTTTCCTGGTAAATATTATCGTATGTAAGCTCATTGGCTACAGCGGCAATAGCGATACCTGTTTTATAAATATCAGGGAACTGAAACATAAGATTCAGAGTGGCTGAACCTCCTCCGCTCCATCCCCAGACGGCTACACGGCTTGAGTCTATAAAATTCCATTTAAGAATTTCCTTAGCAGCCATAGCCTGGTCGTGTATGTTTATCTTGCCGATATTCTTGTATATTGACTTTCTCCAGGCCCTTCCTTTAGGTGCCGGAGTTCCCCTGTTGTCAACTGAGACATATAAATAACCGTCTTTTGCCATGTTTCCCCTGTAAAGTCTGTTGAAACCCACACCATAGGTATCGGTAACAGTTGTTGCGGCAGGCTCTGTGTAAACATAGAATACAACAGGGTATTTTTTTGCGGGATCGAAATTATCGGGTTTAACGATCCACCCGTCCATTGTAACACCATCGACTGTAGTTACTGTAAACAACTCGGTCCTTGTATCAGATTTTAATGAATCGAGCCTGGCGGTTATATCATCTTTTTTATCCAGTGGTTTGCAATCAGGAATTGTTATAAACTCCCTGGAAGGACGGGTAGTTATATTTGAGAACGAGTGGAAAGCATATTTCGCGTTTGGAGATATGGAATAGCTGTTTGTTCCTTTTAATATTTCCGGTGTCAGCAATTCATTTTTACCCTTTCCGTTTAGTTTTGTCCTGTATAGATACTTTTGTGTTGCATTATAGGGTGAAGCTGTATAATAAAGGTATCCTTTCTTCATATCGAGGCATTCGAAATCAATTACATCAAAATCGCCTTTTGTAATAAGTTGTTCCGGTTTACCTTCAAGAGATACCCGGTACATGTGTCGCCAGCCGTCTTTCTCTGTAGTCCACAAGATACTGTGCCCATTATCCATCCAGGTGAAATTGTTAGTGAAGTATATAGAATATGGATTTCCTGGCTGATAAATATCGACCCAGGCTTTATCTGTCTCTTCCTGTATCATCTTTGCATTTCCTGTTAATGCATCTGCTATGTATAGCCTGCTGTCGTTCTGTTTCCTGTTGAGCTGTTGCACAAGGAGGTTTTCGGTACCGGGGACGAATTCCATTCTTACGATATAATGCTGAACGGGATCGCCAGGTATATCCATCCATTTTGTCTGTTGTGTTGATACATTAACAACTCCTACCCTGCACGAT
>DATFLA010000522.1:0-4558 GCA_035268305.1 Bacteroidales bacterium
TGAAGGAGAAAATTCAGGCCTCACAGCAAGTAACAAACAGACTTTCTATATGCGCGACGGCTATGCAGGAAGCTTCTATAACTCAATATTCTATGGATTTGACGGTCCTATCGATATGGAAAGAAGAACCGACAAGATCAACTCGGTTGATGGCAAATCAGCAAGCTGCTACGATCAGTGGTTAAGTGTTGCCGATGGAGGATACGGAAACATCAAAATCGAAAATAATGTTATTTACACAAATGGCGTCACAACAAACGATTCCCTGGGATATGCTAATATATTCCAGCTGAGTGACATGCCTGATGCAGCTAAAGAATACGGAGTTGAACAGTATCTTATGGCACATAACATCATTGTTGATCCCGGTTTTGGTACAGGATCTGACAAATTCAAACCCGGTGCTGCAGACGTAACAAGTGATCTTGCTTCAGGTCTTGATGCATTTGGTCTGGCAGATGAAAATTATAAAGGAGCTGTTGATCCCAATGGCAACGCCTTCTTTGCCAACTGGTCAAGAACATGGGAGGTAATAAGCAAATAATAATGATTGATTGGGGATATCTGAAAAGTTAAAAATCTTTAACCGCTAAGAGCGCAAAGAAGACACAAAACCCGTCCGGATGAAATGCGTTCGGACGGGAACACAAAGTAAAGTTTAAAAATAAAGTACTTAGCTGTCTCTGCGCAATGTCTTAGCGCTCTCTGCGGTTAAGATTTTTTCGAGACACTTTCCCTAAACTTTTTGATAATTAATTTTTGAACCCACATAACCACTAACAAGCAAAGAGTCATTCTCAACATGTGGGTTCCAGGTGAATGTAAAAACCAAAAATAACCTCTGATGAAAATAAAGACAATCATTGCTATAGTTATAATCCTGCAATCACTAAACATTCATGCCCAGAACGGACCCAACAGCGGAACAAACGGAACTATTAAAGCCGTTGTTGTTGATGACTTAACGGGTGAAACACTAATAGGGGCTACTGTTGCCATTGACGGAACATCAAAGGGTACTATAACCGACCTGGATGGAAACGCTTCAATCAGCATGCCTGCAGGTACATATAATATACGGGTGAGTTACATTTCCTATCAGCCTCTGCTAATACAGAACGTCAGTATTGAATCCAACCGGACCACCTCTCTCAATGTAAGACTGAAACAGGCACAACAGCAGCTGGGCGAGGTTGTTGTGACAGCGAAGGCACTTAAGAACAATGAAAACGCATTGCTGACAGTCCAGGTAAAATCACCAAAACTTTTTGATGCAATAACATCTGATCAGTTTTCCAGAGTGGGTGCCAGCGATGCAGCTGGTGCTCTGAAGAAAGTCACAGGCGTTACAATTTCTGATGGTAAATATGTTTTTGTAAGAGGACTGGGTGACCGCTACAGTAAATCGACCATAAACGGCTCTGATATACCCAGCCTCGATCCAAATAAAAATGCAGTCCAGCTCGATATGTTTCCCTCTAACCTGATAGATAATATTATTGTTTATAAAACTTTCACACCCGAACTGTCAGGTGATTTTGCAGGAGGTATAATTGATATTACCACAAAGGATTTTCCTGAATCATTTAACCTTCAGTTTTCGGTTGGGGCCGAATATAATAAACAGGCTAACCTTAATGATAATTTCCTGGTAGCCAGAGGAAGCAGCACTGATGTCCTGGGTTTCGATAACGGATTCAGGTCGCTGCCTGCTGAAATAAAAAAATATACACCGGAAAATTTCCCTGATCCTTATCTCAATCCGGCAGGTATTACCGAGGTCTCAAGGGCGTTTAAAAACAGACAGTTCCAGCCAACAAAGGCATCACAGTTCCTTGATCACAATATGAGCTTTTCCGTTGGAAACAGGGTTCACCTTTTTGGTAAGGAATTAGGATTCATATTCGGCTTATCATATAGCCGGGATTTTACAAACTACACAAATGGTATTCAGAATGTTTACGAAGGCATAAGTGAGGGACAAACAACCTTGAATAATGATGTTCTGTCAGCAACAAGGGAACAGAAGTCAACCGATGAAGTGCTGATAGGGACATTATTTAATTCCACACTCAAAATAAATTCACTTAATAAGATCAGCATAGGTATCCTGGCCAACCAGAGCGGGTTAAGTGATAACAGGTTCCAGGATGGTTATAAACTTGATACAAACCCCGATTCCACCGACAGGCTGCAAAACAGGGGTATTGCCTACACAGAGCGTTCATTTATAAACGGACAATTAAGAGGTGAACATGTTATTAACTCTTTGAATAAGCTCCTTATTAACTGGAGTAATTCCTATACGGTTTCAACAATTAATCAACCTGACCTGCGACTCCTAAGGAATGCCTATAGCATTAATGATCAGGGTGATTCTATTTTCTATATCGGCAATAACGAAAAACCTTACCGTTATTTCAGAAATTTAAGTGAAACCAACAATAACAGCAAAATTGATTTTACACTCCCGGTGGTGCTGGTTGGAATGAAATCAAAAATAAAATTCGGAGGCGCATACACCTATAAAGAGAGATCATTCAGGGAAAGTGCATATTACTACAGCATTCACTATAACAAGACATATAACGGAGACGTATCAGTCTTCTTTACAGATGCTAATCTTGGTTACAATGGCAATGAACTCAGGAATTACCTGATAACCGATTTTGCGGCACCAAATAACTTTGATGCCTATCAGCACCTGCTTGGAACCTATATTATGATCGAAAGTGCTGTGTCTGATCAGCTTTCGGTTACTACAGGAGTACGCTATGAAAGAACAAAAATGTACCTTAAAGCCTTTGATGGCACCACAGGGAATATTGATGTTAATGATTTTCTGCCATCCTTTGCAATGACATATCATTTCAGACCGGATATGAATATCAGGTTTTCTGCCAACAGGACATTGGCAAGACCTTCATTCAGGGAGTTTGCACCCCTGGCAACATATGATTTCATAGGAGGATATATCCAGAATGGAAATCCACATCTGACAAGTACTACAATCAATAATTATGATCTGAGATGGGAAATGTTTCCCAATAATGGTGAATACCTGGCAGTAAGCCTTTTCTATAAGCCGTTTTACCAGCCGATTGAAAACACGCAGATCCCCAGTGCGGGGGGCTCAGGCAGTCAGTTCCAGTACAGAAACGTTTCCAAATCGACCTTATACGGAGCTGAATTTGAAGCAAGAAAATACCTGGGAGCCAATGATACCTGGATGCATCATTTTAAAGCCTCAACCAATTTTTCCTATATCTATGCTTTCTCCAAAATCACAAGTGAGGAGCTGCAAAGCATACATGTATGGGATCCCGGAGCTTCAGATACACGGCCAATGTATAACCAGGCGCCATATTCTGTAAATGCAAGCCTTTCGTACGATGATGATAATAAAGGCTGGGAGTCTTCTGTTAATTTTAACATGACAGGAAAAAGGCTGATTGTTTACCAGATCGATCTTCCTTCCATTTACCTCAAGCCAATGCCTGACCTGAATTTCACTGTTAAAAAAAATATGGGGAAACATTTTTCAGTACGCTTCAGGGCAAAAAATCTATTGAATAACACATATTCTGAAGAAATGACTCTTGGCGGCAATACATATTATACAACTAAGTACCGGATGGGAAGATCATATTCATTATCGTTAACCTATAAACTGAACTGACAACATGCCGGAAAATTTCAAGAATTTTTTTATCATTCTAATAATAAGCCTTTCCCTGGCTTCATGTCAGCCGTCAGGAAACAGGAATCATCTTTTCGATGCGAATAAGATCTCTTTTGGCATCTCTCCTGAAAAAGTTATTAAAACGATGGGAGAAAAACCAGATTCGTCTTTTAACAAGATCATAATAGGAAAGAAGCGATATTTAATGCTGTATTTTAACAGGGACTCATCTGAATTCCGTTTTGATAATAACAAAAGGCTAGTTGAAGTAATTGTCAATAAACCGGAATTACCATTTTTGGCTCAGACAATTACTGAATTCGGTCTGCCTTTTCGGGAACCTTCACAAAGTGATGCTTCCGCTTTCATTGAGTGGCGGAATGTTTACGATAATTTTGATATCGTCAATTTCTACCTGGTGGGGGATAAAAGGGACAACAGATCAATACACTATAAAATCTACTTCAGGCTGAAAAATCCGCAGTAATATATCTTAACAGATATCACCTGAAGAGTAAAGCCGCAACAAACTGTCCGGCATCCTGTTATTCCTGTAGTAATTAAAAATTTTATTTCCTTCTGCCTGTGTAAATAATAAATGCCTTTTGCAGTAACATGAACCACAAAAGGCATATGATAATTTTAATAATTTATTACAGAGAAAAGTTGATAAACCTGTCTTTGGGAGTCATTGAAATTCCACATCTTTCAGGGGCTACACTGTCATAGGTATTACCACATGTGCCGCATACTGCATAGACAGAAGAAAGATCCTTGTCCGATCCTGTTTGCAAAGCATCAATTGCCTTGGTATATAATGCTTTGTGTTTCTTTTCTGTCTGGTAAGCATAATTCATTGATATCAGAGCAAGTGAG
>DATFLA010000523.1:0-2832 GCA_035268305.1 Bacteroidales bacterium
ACATTTTCCATTACCTGCTCCATGCCATCCAGTGTTATATTGCTTAATAATATATGTCTGATATTTTTATCTCTTTTTTTTAGTTTACTCACAACTTTTGTAATCTGTTCCCGGGTGGCAAGGTCTGTTTTGCTTATTACAAGCGAAGGTTCAATTCCGGAGGAATAACAAATAGTCAGGTACCGCTCCAGCCTGTTTATATTAAAATTATTATCAATTGACTGCACAATAAATGCAACATCTATGTTAGCTGCAATGATCTGTATTTCACCTGTTTTTCCAACTGCCTGTCTCTGGAGAATTGTTTTGCGTGGCAGAACATTATGGATCAGTGCCTGTCCTGATTCATATACTAGCATGGCTACCCAGTCGCCAACTGCAGGGAAGTCCTTTCTTGATCCTGCAGAGTATCGAAGGTTTCCTGTTATTTCTGCTTCATATTCTTTTACCCCGTCTGATACTGTATATCTCTCCCTGTGTTCCCGGGTAACTCTTCCGACAGCAAAATCTGAAAGGTTATTATCCTCAAGGTATCTTATCATTTGATCCGTTAAACCAAGCTCAGTAAGGTGAAGTTCTGTCATGGGCGAAATATCTGAAAAATAAGTTATTATATAAAAGAAAATATCAATACATGGATTCTTTAAAATTTACCATATGTAAGGCAGCATTCTGTATCTTGTTTTTCTTGAATATTCGCGATACCCTGGCAGCTCTTTCATGAGAATTTTGTCTTCGACCGAAGTCCTGATTAACGATAATACTATCATAGCTATTGAAGGAATATAGCACCATAAGGAACCTGTTAATAAAGGGAAACCCATACTTTGTATTTCAGATCCCAGGTAAGCCGGATGCCGTATAACACTGTATAAACCTTTATCGCAGACTGTATGCCCCCGGTCAGTTTGAATCCTTATAGTACTGGAAAAAAACTTGTTCTGCTTCTGGGCCAGAAGAAATAAAAACTGTCCTGTAGCTGTCAGAATAATGCCCGTTACAGTAAGGCCCGTACCGGTATCCGGCGACCAATGATATCTTCCTGAATCCAGGCCGGCTGTTAAATAAACTGTCAGTGAAAAAAGAAATGACAGGCCCAGTATAATCTTATCTGTTTTAATTACCTCTTTCCCGGGTTTACTCCTTTCTGCCAGCAGCTTTGATTCCGGTTTTAAAAGGGTGTATCCCAGGGTGAACATTATAAGGCTTATAACAACATATACCCATCCCTGCCAGTAATCTGCCCGACCGGCACTAATGAAAAGTATGGCAAAAAACACAAGGGTCCCGCTCAGATGCTTGATGAAATACCCTGCTTTCATATTAATAGTATGTTTTACTTAAGGCTTTCAAGGGAATATCTCAGATATACATTATTTAATTTGCATAATCCCATTTTTTCAACATTTTCCTGGCCTTCAGATAGTATGTATCTGATAAATTCCTTAACAGCCGGATCAGCAGGCTTCCCTGATGATCCTATCGTAAGTTCCCTGCAAAGGCCGGCAGGGTAGAGTCCCAGCCAGACACTTCTGTGTGCTTCTTTAAGCTTGCTGATTGTCCTTTCCCTCCTGTCAATCTTATTATTGAAATCGAGATCTAACGGTACAGGAAGAATGTTACCGGCCTGGTCGCCTGTATAAACATCGAATGCGAAGGAGAAATTACAAAATCCTATTGCAAGTTTATTACTTCCTATGCTTTTTATCATTGCTTCATCACCGTTTACCCGTGTGCCTTTGAGATCTGCAGCATGTTTATAGATAAAAGCAGCAAGAAGGTCAGCCGCACCTGATTCATCTGCCCTTGAATATACAGAGATGTTGTCATGTCCCGTGGTATCAAGGTAGTCTGACCAACTACCCGGAGTATCGTATGTAAATATTTTCTGTAATTCATCGGGACTTAATCCCTGTTGCAATATTCTGTGCAAATAAGGATTTTGCCTGTTAATTATTACAGCTACACCGTCTTTGGCAACAGGTACTGCCCATATTCCTGCCTGCCTGTCGCTGTCGGTCAACGGACGGGAGATCATTGCCAGAAGACAGTTTTTATCCAGGAGATCTTTAATTCCACGGCCGGTTCCTGTCTCCTTTACCTCAATAGTTACATCTGGGTGCAGTTTACCAAAGTCTTCCGCCCACAATTTCATAAGTGGCGACAGGGCATAAGCTCCGCTGATACTAATGTTTCCATTAACAGAAACCTGACCAGCCATTTCCCGGTTCTCACCAGAGTCATCAGACCTTTTTGTCTTGCACGATATCAAAACGAGAAGGCAAAATAATGCGATTAGAAATTTTGAAGGTGCCATTTTTTTTTAAAATTACAAAGATTCTGAAAAGAAATCCATGCGTTTTATCATAATTAAACAGAGGGATTTACATTAAATGAATTTTACAGAATTGTGCTTTAACAAATGCTGACATTTGCTTTACTAAAAAAAATCGCATCACTATTTTCAGAAGGGAATAACTATTTGTTCTTTACCTGGTAGAAATATCCCCTTATGCCCTTTACACTTTCTATCCTGCCTTCAGCATCCAGAACATCGAGGTATTTGTTTACCTCATTAATATGCAGACCAAGTATATGAGAAAGGTCATCAACGGTACACGGACGGCGTATTATTGTTTCAAGGATAGCTGTCTCAGTATCTTTTCTGAATGCAGTGATATGTTTTCTGTCGGGAGCTAAGGAAATAATCTCAACATTATCCATGCCCCAGAATTCTTTAATGTCTTTAAGTTCTTTTTGTGTCGCACTTCTGAGGTTTTCAATTGTACCCGGCCTGTCGAGTGTGTTGATCTGTACCGAATCGGGATTGAT
>DATFLA010000524.1:0-6948 GCA_035268305.1 Bacteroidales bacterium
GGACACACATCAGTTGCACCCATACGTGGATGCTTACCATGATGCTTTGACATATCAATAAGTTCCGCTGCCTTGCTGACGGCCCTGAATGCAGCCTCTGAAACGGCATCCGGACTACCGACAAATGTCACCACTGTCCTGTTTGTATCTTCACCGGGATCCACATCCAGAAGCTTCACTCCTTCAACAGATTCAACAACATCTGTTATCTGCTTTATGACAGACATGTCTCTTCCTTCGCTGAAATTCGGAACACATTCAATAATTTTTTTCTCCATGTTAAGCAGTTTTTATTCCTGTTAGATTAATTATTTAACCATCTGCCCTTTAAACCCTGTTTAATTATCATCCCCTTCAGAATGACAGTATCGATCAGGTTGCTACCAAAGGCATAAGGCAGATATTCGTACGAAGGTATCTTTTCTGTAATAAAAACACTGGCTGCCTTTCCCCTCCTTATCGATCCGTATGTATCGGATATACCCATGGCATATGCGGAATTGACAGTAACGGCATTAATAACCTCTTCCGGAAGCATTTTCAGCTTTATGCATCCCAGTGACATTATAAATTTCATATTACCGGAAGGTGACGACCCGGGATTATAATCAGAGGCAAGAGCCAGTGGCAATCCGGCCGATATCATTTTTCTTGCAGGCGGGTAGTCCATTCCCAGGAAGAAAGCTGATCCGGGCAGAAGTGTGGGCATTGTATCAGAATCGAGAAGAGTACTGATCTCCTGATCACCCGTGCATTCAAGATGATCCACAGACAGGGCATTATATCTTACTCCTGTCCGGATACCGCCTGAATAGCCCAGCTCGTTGGCATGCAGCTTTGCACGCAGACCATATTTCATCCCGGCCATAAGAATCCTGTCGGTATCCTCTTCGGTAAAAAACCCCTCATCACAGAAAACATCAATATAGTCAGCCAGCTCTTCTGAAGCAACTGCTGGTATCATTTCATTTATAACAAGATCAACATATTCACCTCTTTTCCCGCGGTATTCGGGAGGTACAGAATGAGCTCCCAGGAAAGTAGCTTTTACCTCAAGCGGAAAATCTTCCTTAATACGTCTGATTACCCTAAGCATCTTAAGTTCGTCCCCAGTATTAAGGCCATAACCACTTTTAATCTCCACGGCTCCGGTTCCCATGGAAATTATCTCCTTTGCTCTTTCGGCAGACTGTCTGTAAAGTTCGTCCTCAGATGTTTCATGCAATAGCCTGGCGGAATTGATAATACCACCTCCCCTGGCTGCTATCTCGGCATAAGATAAGCCTTTAATCTTATCCGTATATTCTTTCTCACGACTTCCGGCATAGACAAGATGGGTATGTGAATCACAAAAAGCCGGGAATACCATTTTGCCTGTTGCATCAATAACTTCAAAGTCGGCATTGTCATTTGCCACGGCCGGATTCATATCCGGCATCCTGCCAAAATCCTTTATCAATCCATCTGATATCTGGAGAAAAGAATCATTAATTGTATCAAGCTCCGACATAGCTGACCCTGATATCTTCACCTTATCAGCATCGCCTGCCTGCACCAGGCACTTTATATTCTTAATAAGTATCCCCTTTTTCATTCCGGAATTATTAGGGTTCTAAGGTAGCAAATAATAAAAAAAGAGTCTGTGATTTCCAATTTTCTTTATCTTTATCAAAGTAAACCAAACCTCTGATCTATGAGACCCACATAAATGAGGATCATTAAGAAATATGATTTTTCAGAATGTGGTTCCAGGTAACCGTTATAAAAAACTATCTACACATGAAAAGGATCTTAAGCTTACTTGTCATCTCATGTTTTGTTATCCCGGTACTGGCCCAGGAGAATGCCGGTTCTCAACAACAGAAAAAAGTAAAAACCGGATGGAAATTTGGAGGCGCCCTGCCTGCTATTTCTTTCGATTCCAATCTGGGATTTCAGTATGGAGCACTTGTTGAATTCTTTAATTACGGAGATGGCAGCAGGTATCCCGATTTTTTTGATCATACCTATACTGAAGTATCCCATTATACAAAGGGAAGCGGAATTTACAGGTTCATGTACGAATCGAACCATCTCATCCCCGGCGTATACCTCACAAGTGATCTTAGTTACCTGCCCGACCAGGCCAGCTCATTTTACGGGTTCAACGGCTATGAATCGGTTTACAACAAAGACTGGATCGATAAGTCGAGCGATATGTACAAATCAGCCATGTTCTACAGTTATCAGAGGAATCAGTTCAGGTTCAAAAATGATTTCCAGGGAAATCTCTCAGGAAACAGGATACAGTGGAGTGCGGGTTTTGCGTTTGAGAAATTTGAAAATGACTCGGTCAATATTCCAAAACTAAATAAAGGTAAAAGTGACACGCTTCCCTTTGTGGCCAATCATCCCGGGTTATATGAGTACTACCAGGATCTTGGTATCATCAATCCGGACGAAGCTGCCGGAGGATGGGTCAATACTGTGAAAGCCGGTATCGTTTATGACAGCAGGGATAATAAGCCCAATCCTATGAAAGGTATTTGGACGGAAATAGGAATTGATATTGCTCCCGGTTTTCTTGGAAACGACTGGACCTTCACAAAACTATTCATTACTCACAGGCAGTACTTTACACTTATCAAAGACGATCTCTCATTCGCATACAGGCTGGGTTACCAGACAACATTGTCCGGGCATACGCCATTCTTTTACCAGTCACAGGTTATTACATCGAGGCTGACAGGAGCCACTAATGAAGGACTGGGAGGAGTCAGCACCCTGCGGGGTGTTTTAAGGAACAGGGTTATAGGCGACGGTTTCGCGTACGGGAATTTTGAGTTAAGATGGAAACCATGGTATTTTAACTTTATTGGACAGGAATGGTACATGGGTCTCGATGCCTTTTACGATTTTGGTGTGATCACAAAAGAGATCAAGCTTCCTGCAAACCTTGAATCGAGCTTCACCGAAATGTTTCCGGCAGATAATTTCTCCGACTATTTTAAAATCGAGAATGATAAGTTACACCAGGATGCCGGAATAAGTGTCATGTTTGCCATGAACCGCAATTTCGTTATAGCATTCGATTTTGGAAAGGCATTTAACGCCCAGGATGGAAATATAGGAGTCTCTATCGGATTGAATTATTTATTTTAATCACATCCCTTTCAGGAAGAGTCCAAGTGCCACACCCATATAATTGCCGATTACATAGCCGATTATACCGACTGTTATGCCTGTTATTATAACATCCTTATTCTTAAGTGCCCCTGCCACAACGGGAACAAAAGGCGGTGAAAAAACAAAGGCGGTTGTCGTTATCAGGTAATCGTCGGCATTAACCCTGAAGATCTTTGATAGGAGCAGGTGCAGGAACAGTGATCCGAAATAGGCAAAAAATACATAAACAAACAAGCCAAGGAATTTTATACTGAATATTATACTCAGGTCGGCCATAGATGCCACCGTGAAGGAAAATACCAGGATGAAGTACATTCCCAGCTGAAAGGTCTTTTCTATTTTGTTTATCCACTGTATAAGAGAAGCGACTATTGCAAGTGTTGTGATTGATAAAATTACTACAACCATCTGAGAGATACCGGGTAATAGAAGGCTGATACCAAATGAAACGAGGAATATCAGTACTGCCAGTCCAAGCGCTTTAAGCAGCGGACCAAGCTTATCCTTCTTCAGCATTCCTGAAAAATCCTCGAAACTTTCTGTTTCCGAGATAGCTGCCTCAACCCCGTTCCTGTCGCCGTTATGTTTAAAGGCAGGAAGGATGGAGCGGAAAAACCGCGGCCCTGAAGTAATAAAGAAGATAAGTGTAACGGCACCCATAAGCATATCGTATGTGCTTGTCATGACAAACAGGTTGGGATCAACACCAAGAGCCACTTTAAGAGAGACAAGGTTAGGGGTGCCTCCCGTATAGATACCCACCAGCATGCCAGCTACCTTCCAGGAATCAGGTACTAAATTCTTAAATATAAAATATCCGGAAATAATAATCACAATCACTGAGACAAGTGCGAGTATCATTGAAATGAATCCGTCTTTTGCAAACCTGATCCATCTTCTTATATTCAGAGAAAATAATAAGAGAGGAAAAGCCAGTGGAACAATTATTGATATAAGCATATCCTGCGCTGCGGCAATTGAATTTACAAACACATCTTCCTGTGTTATTGTACCGGAAGCCAGCAGTGTCTCCATTTCAGGTTTCGGGACCGATGCCCGTCCCTGCAGATTCATCCTGTAGCCATCACTCCCATGTGGCAACAGGCCGGATGTTCCAAGAAGGAGTCCGAATGCGTATGCAAGAACTATAGATCCAATTTTCCTGAGGGGGGACCAGCGCTTGCACATCCAGATAATAACAAGAGGAAAAGCGAAATAAACGATGAGCAGGATAATCAGCTTTATCATAGCGGAAGGTTTAGGATACTCAAATATAGAAAAAGCGGCTCACCTCATGACAAGCCGCTTAAAAAATAAGCATTTATACTTATAATATCAAAAGGAATATATCATTCACATTCCTCAAAACTCTTTTGATACTGTTCTATGGCCCTCAGGCTCATACCCATGCTCGAGAAGCCTCCGTCGTGAAAGAGGTTCTGCATTGTTACTTTCCTGGTAAGATCGGAAAAGAGGGCAACACAATAATCGGCACATTCTTCCGCTGTGGCATTGCCCAGTGGTGACATCCTTTCGGAGAAATCCACCAGTGAATCGAATCCATGGATTCCGCTACCTGCTGTTGTGGCAGTCGGCGATTGTGATACTGTGTTTATTCTAACCTTTCTGTCGCGACCGTAGATATAGCCAAAGCTACGGGCAATGGACTCCAGAAGGGCTTTGGCATCGCCCATATCATTATAACCGACAAGTGTCCTCTGGGCGGCCACGTACGAAAGGGCTACAACAGATCCCCACTCTTTGAGAGCATCAAGCTTGTATGCTGTCTGAAGAACACGGTGAAAGCTAAGAGCAGAGATATCAAATGTCTTAAGCATATTCTCATAGCTTGTCTGTTCGTAGGGTATGTCCTTTCTGACATTGGGCGACATACCTATCGAATGAAGGATAAAATCGAGTTTACCTCCGAAAATCTCCATCGATTTGTTTAACAGGCTTTCAATGTCATCCATCTTTGTTGCATCGGCAGGTATTACTTCACTACCTGTTAAGTCAGCAAGATCCTTAATATTACCAAGTCTGAGCGCAACAGGAGCATTGGTCAGCACCAGCTCAGCACCACTCTCCCATGCCTTCAGGGCTACCTGCCAGGCTATAGACTTTTCATTGAGGGCACCAAAAATGATACCTTTTTTTCCTTTTAATAGTCCTTCTCTCATTAGAAAAAAATAAATTAATAATTAATTTACAGCAGCCTGTAAAAGTTCACGGGCATTTCGTAAGGCCGCATCCGTGATCTCGCTGCCGCTTAGCAATCTGGCTACTTCCATAATACGTTCATCAGGGGATAACAATTTAACACGCGTAATTGTTGAATCTTCTGTGTCATCTTTATAAACATGATAGTGTTTTGTTCCACGCGATGCCACCTGGGGAAGGTGCGTTATATTGATCACCTGCATATATTTACCCATGGATGAAAGGATCTGACCTACCTTATCTGCCACCTCCCCCGAAACACCTGAGTCGATCTCATCAAAGATAATTGTCGGCAGGTTATTGTTCATAGTCAGAAGTGATTTAAGGCTCAGCATAACCCTCGACAATTCTCCACCGGAGGCTGTTTTGGCCAGGTTCTCAGGCTCAATCTGCTTGTTTGCTGAAAAGAGGAAATCGGCACTGTCGACACCTCTTGAAGTAAACATATCCGACTGGCTTAAAATAATCCTGAACCTGCCGTTAGGCATACCCAGTTGTCTCAATAAATCTGTGATCCTCGACTCTATATCCGGTATTACGGCTTTTCGCATAGCTGACATATCATCGGCAAGTGATCTTAACTTTGCCTCATCCTCCATAATAAGTTTTTCGAGCAACACTAGCCGTTCATCACCTGATTCTATAGATCTCATTGATTCCTTTATCTCCTCTTTCCTTGCTATAAGTTCTGCAAGGTCATTTACCCTGTGTTTCCTGATAAGCGAATAAATTGTATCGAGCCTGTCGTTAACAGTGCTGAGCCTTCCCGGATCAGCCTCAATGGAAGCCGAGAGTCGCTCTATTTCCGACGCAATGTCGTCAAGTTCAATAAGCGCCGATTCTGTACGCGTTAACAGGCTGGTATTACCGGGTAGGAAACCTGCTATTTTCGCCAGGTGATTTTTTACTTCCCGGAGCATACTCAATATTGAATACTCATCATTATTAAAAAGTGAGGAAGATCCGGTAAGAGACATCTTTATGTCTTCCGTATGTTCCAGCAGCTCCTGTTCAGCCTCAAGACTAACCTGTTCTCCTTCAATAAGTTTAGCATCTTCAAGCTGTCCCAGCTGGTACTGCAGATATTCAAGATCAGTCTTGTTCTTGTCGGCTTTTTCCTTCAGGATATCATACTCCTTCTTCATTCTGCGCCAGTTAATGAAAACCGCCTGGTACGTAACTGCCAGCTTTGATGTCCCTGCAAAGGAGTCAATAACATTCAACTGGAAAGAATTATCATTAAGCATCAGTGTCTGGTGCTGCGAATGAATATCTATCAGTTTATCGCCCAGTACTTTCATCTGGTTAACAGTTACCGGTGTGTCATTGATGAAGGCTCTTGATTTCCCCGACTGAGCTATCTCTCTACGCATAATTGTCACCGGCTCATAATCAAGCTCATTAAGTGTAAAGAAGTCATCAAGGTCATAATCATCAATCCTGAAGGTACCTTCCACGATACATTTTTCATCTTTATCAAGAAGCACTGAGGTATCGGCCCTTGCACCAAGAATAAGTGAAAGGGCACCGAGAAGGATAGATTTCCCGGCACCTGTTTCACCG
>DATFLA010000525.1:0-2874 GCA_035268305.1 Bacteroidales bacterium
CACGCCGCATATCGGCTTATGAATGACAATTGAATGTTAACAAACGAAGTGAGGCAATCCTGCTCTGTGGGAACCATCGAATGACCCATTTGAAACCACGGAGTAACACGGAGTAAAACACGGAGTAAAACACGGAGTAAATGACCAGGTCAATTGTGATCAAGGAATCCCAAACCATTTACTATTAATAATGTCCCGGGTACCCGGGACAAATTACAATGAATTACAAAGAATGACCATTGAATGACTACCGAATGACTACCGAATGACCATAAAAACTCCCTAAATATTAAATTTAGCCCTCCATTTGGGGGGTTGAGGGGTAATATCACCCCTGCAGTACATTCTCTATAACCTGAAGCTCATCACCTGTAAATGTCTTGTTACCAAGTGCCTCAAGATTGTCATCCAGTTGTTTCACACTGCTGACACCTACAAGAACTGAAGTAATTCGCTGATCCTTCAACAACCATGCTACTGCCATCTGTGCAAGAGACTGTCCTCTTTCAGCTGCAATGTCGTTAAGCCTGCGGGCCTTCGCAATTTTCTCATCAGTTACATCTTCAACCCTCAGGAAGCCAGTGGATTTTGCTGCACGCGATCCTTCGGGTATTCCATTGAGGTATTTATTTGTAAGCAAGCCCTGGGCAAGCGGTGAAAATGGGATACACCCGACTCCAGTTTCTTCGAGTACATCAAGTAAGCCATCTTCGACCCACCTGTTAAACATCGAATAACTTGGCTGGTGAATAAGACAATCAACACCCATGTCCTTCAGGATAGCCACTGCCTTCCTTGTCAGTTCAGCCGGATAGCTGGATATACCGGCATACAAAGCCTTCCCCGAATGTACGGCATGGGCAAGAGCTCCCATTGTCTCTTCAAGCGGAGTGTCCGGATCAGGACGATGGGAATAGAAAATGTCGACGTACTCCAGCCCCATCCTGTCAAGGCTCTGGTCGAGACTTGCAAGAAGGTATTTTCTTGAACCGAAATCGCCATAAGGCCCCGGCCACATCTGCCAGCCGGCTTTTGTGGAAATTATCATCTCATCCCTGTAAGCCCTAAAATCCTTCTTTAAAATGATCCCGAAATTTTCCTCGGCAGATCCGGGAACAGGACCATAGTTATTTGCCAGGTCAAAATGAGTGATCCCTGTATCAAACGCTTTCCACAGGATCTTCCTGAAGTCTTCAAAAATATCCACTGATCCGAAATTATGCCATAATCCCAGGGATATCTCAGGTAATCTGATACCACTTTTGCCGCAGCGGCGGTATGTCATCGAATCATATCGACTGTCTGATGGTGTATAAGTCATGGTTGTTAAGCTATTTAAAGGTTAAGATTAAAGAATTATCATTTTAATTTACATTGTTTCAGCACGAATTTCTAACTTATTGGCTCAAATCATACTAATATAACACATAATTTTATGAATTGTTAAACTTATCTTTCACGGATTGCAACATACTATCTTGCAGCAATATAAAACATAAACATTAACCGATAAACATATTAACCATAATGAAAACGTTTTTATCCCTTATCGCCGGATTACTGTTCCTGATACCTCTTTCAGCCCAGCCCGACTGGGAAAATGAACAGGTAATAGGAATAAACAAAGAAGATCCGCACAGCCATTATGTGCCTTATACAAATGTCAGCCAGGCAATAGCCGACATACCCGTAAATTCACCGTCATACCTGAGCCTTAATGGTACATGGAAATTCAACTGGGTAAAACATCCTAATCTGAGACCTGTCGACTTTTATAAGAACGATTTCGACATCCATGCCTGGGATAATATTGAGGTACCGTCATGCTGGGAACTGAAAGGCTATGGTACACCTATCTATACAAATATCACTTATCCGTTTGAGAAGAATCCTCCAAAGATATTGGGAAATCCTCCCGTCTATTATACACAGTACATGGAACCAGATCCTGTAGGTTCATATAAACGCAGCTTTAATATTCCTGAAGGATGGTCGGGTGATGAAATAATAATCCACTTCGACGGAGTAAAAAGTGCCTTCTATATCTGGGTTAACGGACAGAAGGTCGGCTATAGTCAGGGCAGCATGACCCCCGCTGAGTTTGATATTACAAAATATGTAAAGGGAGGCACCAATGATGTGGCTGTTGAAGTATACCGCTGGTCGGATGGCAGCTACCTGGAAGATCAGGACAAGTTCAGGCTGAGCGGTATATACCGCGATGTTTACCTGTACGCGGTTCCAAAATTGCACCTGTGGGATTTCAGCCTTAAATCCACCTTCAATGATGATCTGACAAAAGCAAATCTTAATATGGATCTTAAATTCAGGAATGACGGCGGAAAGGGACCTCTGACATGTAGTGTTTTCCTGACAAAGTATGGTAACTTACCTGATATGACAAATCCCCTCCTTGAGATACCTGTAAAGCAGGTTTCCACAAAAAAAGGCCTTACATTATCGGAATCAGCTGAAGTAGATAACCCGGATCTTTGGTCAGCCGAGATACCTAACCTGTACCAGGTGGTGTTTGTTGTGAAGGATGGAACAGGAAGGGTACAGGAAGTATTATCAACACCATTTGGATTCAGAAAAATTGAAATAAAGGACCAGCAACTGTGGATAAACAACAAAAGTGTAAAAATAAAAGGCGTTAACCGTCATGAACATGATCCTTTTACCGGACGTACAGTAAGTTATGAAGTTATGAAACGTGATGTTGAATTGTTCAAACAGTTCAATATAAACACTGTCCGTACAAGTCACTATCCCAACCATCCGGATTTCTATAAATTATGCGACATATATGGCATTTATGTGATTGATGAGGCTAATATTGAATCACATGGGATGGGATACGGTAAAGAATCGCTT
>DATFLA010000526.1:0-9597 GCA_035268305.1 Bacteroidales bacterium
GGGGAGAATCGAGTATTGTTACATCTTTCGTGTTGCCGGCTTCTTTTATAGCTCTCCTAATTACAGGTACAGGCGACATAACCCCTGGTTCCGTACGGGCTTCAATTATCAAAGACCCGTCATTATTTTCCCAGGTACTTACTTTACCCACAGGCACCTCTTTTTCTGTTATGGCATTGAAATTACAGGCTGCACTGCACGCTCCGCAATCGTGACACAGTTCTTCTATTACATTTATGATCCCTGCATGCGGGATTATGAATATAGCATTATAGCTGCAATAGTCATGGCATTTACCGCAAAAGGTGCATGCTTCTGTGTCTATTACGGGGATATGTTGCGAAACAACCGTTTCATTTTTTTTCCGAGCATTAAAAAAAGCCAGGTCATCAGGCGCTTCAGCATCACAATCGACAAGAGAGGCATTGATCCCATGTAAAATGAGCGACCGGAACATGTTTGTCGAAACAAATGTTTTACCTGTTCCTCCTTTACCGCTTGCAACAGCTATCTTCATTCTTCTCCTCTTTCCCCTGAATTATAAACAACAAGGTCACCCTTTTTTACTTTCAGCAGCTCTGCTATCACATCGCATTTGACCATCAGCAAAAAGAATATTCTTTTGTCATCCAGGGGAAGGAGTCCTTCAAGATTACCCTGACCTTTTGAAATTATCAGGTCTGCCTCTTGGAAGTGCTTCTGGAGTGATTCTCCTGATCTGTGTACAATTGTGGAAGGGGCATCATATTCGCTTGATATTACCCTTGTAACTTCTGTCATCCCGGTATAGGAAGCATCTTCCATTGTTGCATCATTGATGACCGGACCTCCCCTGACAACATATGTAAGATTCGGGTGTTTTATAGTCTCTATGAATATCCTGTCAAAGACAATCTCTCCTGCATTATCGCCAAGGTAAAGAACAGAACCGGCTGTTGAAAGTCTTTTTTCAAGCTCAGCCGAGTAATCTATTGAGAATTCCGAATCAAGGGCTTTTTCAATTGTTGTGAAGATATTGAAGTTGTCATTAGCCGCAAAATCAATAATATTACCCGCGATGGCAATCCTCAGTGCTGTCCTGAACGGATCAGCCGACTGGCTGATCAACTTGCGTGCTTCTGGAACAAGGCTCAGGGCCTGGTCGTTATTTATTTTCTTTTCAGCCCTGTATGGATCCGGATTATTCGTGTATTTCCTCAGAACAGCGTGAAGCTCACGTGAAAATTCCGGAGAATACAGCTCATCCCACTTATCCTGGTACATTGTGATCATTTCCCTTGTGAACGCATTCTTTTCTTCAACCGGGATATTCTCTTTTGCCAGCAGCTTCTCAAAGGCTCTTGTAAAGCAAAAAAAGCACCTGTGATCTGATATCATAATATCCTTTGACCTGTTAATGATCACAATAATTGGCACCGGCAACAAGCCTGTCATTCAGCAGATCATCGGCTAGTTCTTTATGCTTCTTGATTTCAGCACCCACAAATACATTGATATTCTGTTGGTTAAAAAGAGTTATTGCGCGTTGTCCCATTCCTCCTGCAATTACATCTGTAACACCTTTCTCAGCAAGCCAGGCCGGCAGTAAACCGGGTTCATGAGGAGGTGGGGTTACAAGTGACTCGTTTGTAACAGTATGATCCTCGGTATCAATAATGGCAAACTGATGGCAATGGCCGAAATGTGAACTCAATATCCCGTTCTCAAGCGGGATGGCTATGCGTTTTTTCATTTATATAAGAATTAGTATTTAATTTATATTGGTTAATAATGATAGATTATTTAAAAGTAAGATTAATATCTTCCCCTAAGTCGATTCATACGACCCAAACCACGACCTCTTCCGCGCATTCCTCTTCCGTACCCGTATCCGTAGGCTCTTCCCGGTATATCTTCATTATCAGGTTCGTGTTGTTCTCCTGCATAATTACTGTCCTTTTCTTTAAATGCTGCCCGGAAATTCGTGCAGCGACCCATTTTACGTCCTGTCATTGGACCTTCGCCCATGGGACCTCTTTGATTTAATGCTGGCATAATTACCTCCTTTTTAATTACCTGTTTATTCTAAATAACTTTTAAGGCGTTTTCCTTCACCTTTTCCCCCGCCTGTTTTACGTCTCTTCCCCTGTCCTTTTCCAAGATTGTTAAGAAGCTCTTCAGGAGAATGTTTTTTACACTTACCTAGGCCCCGACCTGTTTTCGGACCTTTACTATCCGGACCTGTTCCATTCAACTGTGGCATCATTTTTCTATTTATGGTTTAATAATTCAACTATCTGACCTATTGTTTTTTCCGGCTCTTTAAGCACTATCATCTGTATATTAAGCCTGTCGAGCAACGACTTGATCTTAATTCCAAATTCGCCGGATATAACTTTTTTTACATCCCGCGAGGCCACCAGTTGCGCGGCAGCCGGACCTGCTCCTTCCGGAGCATCTTTACCGGAATTGGGTATAAATTCGTACCCGTCCGATTCAGTATCATATATTACGAAATATGCACAACGTCCAAAACGCTGATCCATCTTGCTGTTGAGACTGTTACCCGTGCTTGTGATTGCTGCTTTCATTCTAAATTCTTTTATAATGTTGAGATTCTTTTCTTACAAGGTGATGCTGACATTCCGGACAGACCTCCTTTCTGCATGGAGTGCCGAATGAATGTGGCTTCGCATAGCCGCAGGACGGACAAACACATATATTTTGAGTCACCTGCGATGCATCAGATACATCATCATATTCAAAATCTTCATATATTGAGATAGCTTTGCTGCCACATAAGGGGCATTCTTCAGTCTCCACCTCCTTATCAGGATTATTAAAATAGCAGCCGCATGAATTGCATGCGAACCATTCACTGTCGAAGTATACTTTGCCTCCTTCTATTATTATTTGTTTCCCGAGTACAAGAGCTTCCGACATCTTCTCCCTGGCTTTGGAGTATATCCTCGTAAGTGTCGGTCGTGAGACATTCATTATCTCCGATGCTTCAAAATGATTGAGCCTTTCAAAATCACAGAGCCTTATTGATTCATATTCTTCGTATTCCAGGAAGACAGCATCATTGTTTGATTTGTTATGCTTGCCTCCATATGGCCTGAACCCCGATATTGGAGGCGGATTGCTTATTTTCCTGAGCCTTTTGGGACGTGGTGACATTGAATTATGATCTATAGTTCACAACAAAAGTAATGAACATATGTTCATAATGCAAATATTTTTAATATAAAATATTTACATTTCTTCCTGTCAGGATTCATCCGGAAGATATGTTTAAGCAGGTGCACCTGGCGGCTGAAACAATGATATTGATTTAAAATTCACTGATACTGAACCACTTGTCGGTACCATTGGCAGTGCCAGCATCAAAGTTCCTGTGGTGAAATTCGTTGGTGTGTTTGTCGTAAATATATTCTTTTCCCCATTCAGCAGCATGGGATATGGTCTGACGTATCGCACCTGTTATATAAAGGAGTTCGTCGTTTGTCATTGTAGGATGCAGGGAAAGCCTGATCCATCCCGGCTTGAGCGACAGATCACCTGCCTCTATTTTGTCTGTTATTTCCTGCGACATATTAATATCAACATCAAGGAGGAAATGACCATATGTACCTGCACATGAACAGCCCCCTCTTACCTGTATTCCGAACATGTCATTCAGTAATATTGTGAAGAGGTTATGATGGATTCCGTCTGTATAAAAGGAGAATACCCCGAGTCGTTTCCTGATATCCTGGGCCAGGATATGCAGACCTTCTGTCTTTGATAGTTCATTGAATGTGATAGTAATAAGCTCCTCTTCCCGTTCTCTGATTTTAGTGACAGTCATTTTTTCCTTAAGCCTGATGGCAAGAGCCGCTTTTATTCCCTGCAGGAATCCAGGTGTTCCACCGTCTTCCTTGACCTCAATATCAGTTATGTAGCTATAACCTCCCCACCTGTTTGTCCATTTTACAGTACCTCCTCCCGGCGAATCCGGAGTCCTGTTTTTATACATTTGTTTATTGAATACCAGAACACCTGCACTTCCGGGTCCTCCAAGAAACTTGTGTGGTGAAAAGAATATGGCATCAAGCCTTGCCATACTGTCATCAGGATGCATGTTGATATCAGTGTAGGGTGCAGAAGCCGCAAAATCGATAAAGCAATAGCCATTATGTTCGTGCATTATCCTGGCCAGTTCATAATAGGGAGGGAAGTATCCCGTTACATTGGAACATGCAGAAAATGAGCCTATAAGAAGTGGTCTGTCCTTGTATTTAACAATCTCCCTTCTCAGAATATCAGGATCAACTGTCAGATCGGCTGCAGGCTCAAGAACAACAATTTCCGCAAGTGTTTCAAACCAGGATGTATGGTTGGAATGATGCTCCGTATGGGTAAGGAATACAACGGGTCTCTTCTCATTAGGAATATCATTGCACCTTGAATACATAATATGAGGATATGCACAGAAATTTATAGCCTGTTCAGGCACTTTCAGTCCGAGTATCCTTTGTAATTTGGCAATGGCGGAGGTCATTCCCGATCCTGTAAAGATTATTTTATCGTCCTCACTTGCATGTACATGTTTCTTAACGATTTTCTGAGCAAGGTGGTATGCGTCGGTCATTGCTTTACCCGTTGCCGTCGACTCTGAATGGGTATTTCCGACCATCGGCCCTATCTCTTCCGATAACCTCTTTTCTATTGGGGAATACAATCTTCCACTGGCTATCCAGTCGGCATATACAAGAGGTTTCTTCCCGTATGGCGTATCTATTTCCCTGTTGATACCAGTAATGTTATTGCGGTAGGGACTGAAGTATTTTTCCAGATCTGTCATTTCCAAAAATTTCAGGGTAAAAGTATCAATAATTTGGAAATTATATAATCTGATTGAGACCGCCTTAAAAGTTTTCCTTTTTAAATTGCGCCTTTGATAACCGGATTATTTTATAAATTGGTGCATCGTAACATGCTTTATCAATTTTAAATATGAAAAGACAATTTTCACTCTTAATTATTTTCTTCCTTGCAGTATCAACTTCTGTTTGGGGTCAGAAAACGATAAAAGACATACAGTCATTTAACAGTATACATGATCACCTGCGTGTATTTGATCCGTCGGCGACACAAATCGGAGGCTATCTCGGGACTAAGATCAGCCTTGTTATTGAAAGAAGAATAAAGGCTGAGGAACCTTCTTACCTTGTCGAACCTTTTCGTCATAAAGAGGAAACACGTCTCTGGCAGACAGAATTCTGGGGTAAATGGATGCTTTCAGCAGCAGCTGCATATAACTATACCCACGATAGCGGGATAATGTCGCTGATGGAAAAAGGGGTTAAGGAATTGCTGGGCACACAGATGCCCGATGGATATATAGGCAATTATTCAGATTCAGCACAGCTTAAGCAATGGGATATCTGGGGACAAAAATATACTATGCTGGGTTTACTTGCATATTACGACATTACAGGTGACAGGTCAGCCCTGGATGGTGCTGCGAGGATGGCAGATCACCTTATGACACTTGTTGGTCCGGGTAAGGCTGATATAGTAAAAACAGGTAATTATCGTGGTATGCCCAGCAGCTCTGTACTTGAACCTATAGTTTACCTTTACAGGCATACTGGTAATAAGCGTTACCTGGAATTTGCTGAATATATAGTAAGTCAGTGGGAAACACCAGGCGGACCGAAGCTTATAAGTAAGGCCCTGGAAGGTGTTCCTGTAGCTGAAAGATATCCTCATCCTGAGGTGTGGTGGTCTTATGAAAACGGGCAAAAAGCATATGAGATGATGTCGTGTTACGACGGGTTGCTCGATCTCTACAGGATAACCGGTAATCCTGATTACATTAATGCTGTCAGAATGACGGTGAGTAATATTATTAAGGATGAGATTAACATTGCAGGATCGGGAACGGCATTTGAATGTTTCTATAAGGGTGCCGAATATCAGACAAGGCCTACCTACCATACCATGGAAACCTGTGTTACAATGACATGGATGAAACTTTGTTTCAACCTGCTGAAACTGACAGGGGACCCTCTTTATGCAGACCAGATTGAAAAATCGGCATATAATGCCATGCTTGCTTCTCTGAAGGATGATGGATCGGAGATTGCCAAATACAGTCCGCTTGGAGGTGTTCGTCACGAAGGGGAAAAACAGTGTGGTATGGATATTAACTGCTGTGTCGCTAACGGTCCGAGAGCTTTCGTTATGCTTCCTTCATTTGCCGTGATGGGTTTTGATAACGACTTGTGTATCAATCTTTACGGCACTCTAAAGTCGGGTATAACGACAGGCGGCGGACACAGGGTTATTGTAAGCCAGGAATCGGATTACCCGGTTACAGGTAGGGAGGTAATAAATATAGATCCTTCTGAGGCGGTGGTTTTTCCCCTGGCCCTGAGAATTCCTGCATGGAGCACCCTTACAAGGATCTCTGTAAATGATTCGGTGATTACCGAAATAACGCCGGGGGAATATAAAACTATAAGGAGGAGATGGAAAAGGGGAGACAGTATAGTCCTTGAACTTGATCTGAGGGGGAGACTTTATCAACAGGATGGACAGCAGGCGCTCCTACATGGTCCGGTTGTCCTGGCACGCGATACCCGTTTTAACGACGGTGCCTTATCTGAAGCTGCGGTGGTACAATCAAAAGGGGAAGAGTTAATATTGGCTCCTGATCCTGACAGACCCTCCGGTGTCTGGATGGCTTTTACCTGTCCTGTGGTATTGGGAACGGATCTTGAAGGACCCGGAGGCAAGCCAAGGGCGGTTCATTTCTGCGATTTTGCCTCGGCTGGTAATACATGGGGAGAGGATTCACGCTATGCTGTGTGGCTTCCACGTACCCTGAATGCTATGGGGACAGATTACAAAGGGTACTAACATAATTACTTTGGTGCTTAAAGGTACAGGTTTATTTCTCAGAAGGTATTATTGCTTCTATTCCTTTATTTTATAGTGGCTCTCAAGAATTCCCGCGAAGATTTTGCCGGGCAATATATATTTCAGGACAACAGCCAGTTTCTGCTCCAATGAAGAAATAATATACTTATTTCTCTGATTACTGCTGTTAACTATCCTTACTATTTTTTTTGCCAGCACCACAGGTTCCCAGCCTCCTGCTTCATCTTTTTCTATTATTTCCAACGTTCTTGTGAATTGATCATGATAAGGATCACCTTCAGATGAAGGAGCAAGAAAACCTCTCCTGTTGGCGGAGTTGCTTGTATGGAAATCACCCGGATTGATGAGAATCACTTTTATCTTGAATTTTTTTACCTCCATCCTCAGGGCCTCGCTGAAACCCTCAATAGCAAATTTGCTGGCTGAGTAGAATGCCTGGAAAGGCAAACCCATCAATCCTCCTATCGAACTGAAGTTTATTATTGTACCACCACCCTGTTGTCTCATTACAGGAAGTACTTCTCTTATCAGGCTAACCATGCCCATGAAATTTGTCTCCATCTGTTTCCTGATATAATCATCCGGGATAGTCTCTATTGGACCCCCTGTATGCATTCCAGCATTATTTATCAGCACATCGATACGGCCTTCCTTCTCAAGAACAGATTTAACAGCATCCTTTATTGAAGTGATATCCATCAGGTCGAGCCTGAGAGTATTGATCCCTGTATCTATTTTCATTTCCCTCCGGATCGTACCGTATACAATATGTCCGTCCCCGGCAAGCAGTCTGGCAGTCTGTTGCCCGAATCCTGAGGAGATGCCTGTAATAAGGATGACTTTTTTCATTATTATGATCTATTGTAAAACCCCAAGTGATTTGGCTGCCCTGGTAATCTTTTCTATAGAAATGTCAACCTGTTCCCTGGTGTGGGTAGCCATAAGTGAATACCTGATAAGACAGTCCTCTTTCGGTACGGCAGGTGAGACAACAGGATTTATGAAGATGCCGTCTTTCAGCAGGTTTTGTGTCAGTTGAAGAGCCTTGAGATCGTCTCTTATAAAAAGAGGAATGATCGGTGTTTCGGATTTTCCTGTATCGAAACCGTTTGACTTAAATCCTTCGTGTGCATATTTTGTTATATCCCAGAGATGCTGAATCCTCTCAGGTTCTGACTCCATGATATCTATTGCTGCGAGGACAGCTGCCACAGAAGCCGGAGGCATGCTGGCACTGAAGATGAGGGATCTTGAGTTATGCTTGATGAAGTTAATGACCTCTTTGTCAGCGGCGATGAACCCGCCGAGAGATGCAAATGATTTCGAGAAGGTACCCATAATCAGATCAACCTTATCGGTAAGACCAAAATGAGATGCGGTACCGGAACCCTTTTCTCCGAGTACACCAAGAGAATGGGCGTCATCAACCATAACAGATGCATTATATTTCCCTGCCAGCTCAACAATTTCCGGTAACCTGACAATATCACCTTCCATGGAGAATATTCCGTCAACAACAATAATCTTGAGCTTGTCCTTTTCACAAATTTTCAGCTTGTTCTCAAGGGCTGTCATATTATTATGGTCGTATTTAAGTACTTTCCCGAAAGACAATCTGCTTCCTTCAATAATGGAAGCATGGTCGAGTTCATCAAGAAGAAGATAGTCACTCCTGCCGGCAAGCAAAGAAACTACACCAAGATTAACCTGGAAGCCGGTGCTGTAGCAAAGCGCTCCTTCCTTCTTTACAAGGTCGGCAAGTCTCTCTTCAAGCTTTATATGAATGTCAAGCGTTCCGTTCAGGAACCTTGAGCCCGCACAACCGGTACCGTACTTGTCGATGGCTGCCCTGGCAGCTTCTTTGACTTTCGGGTGATTTGTCAATCCCAGGTAGCTGTTCGATCCGAACATAAGGACTTCCTTCCCATTTATATAAACAACTGTATCCTGTTCGGATTCTATGGCTCTGAAATAAGGATAGATGCCGGCCTGCATTGCTCTCTGAGGCGCATCATATGAGGCTAGTTTGTCTGTTAACACTCCCACTATTGATATGAATTAAATCTGCGCCTAAATTATGAAAAAAAGTATAACGTGTATGAAATGTCGTCTTTTTGAATAAAAATTTATTAAAATTTGGAAAGTATGGTGCTGAGGTTTATTTTTGTCCGCGCAATCAAATTAAATTTTTCAAATGGACGACGACCCTGCGAAATATTATTTAAATTTCCTGATATAGCAGGGTAGCCGGGGTTACCGGTCACTTCCTGCCGTATCATTAACTGTAAGGAGGTGACTATGACATCACTCACAACTTTTTATTTAAGCGGAATTATCGGGAAAGTGGCTTACGGAGCCGATGGTGATGCTATTGGAACAATCAAGGATCTGCTTGTAAATGCTGCTCCAACAGGCCAGAATGATCCTAACCATCAGCTTGTAACCGGCGTCAAACTCAGGATAAACAATGAGACAAAGATCTATTCTTTTAAGAATTTCAAGGTAGTAAAGGCCCGCGAAGCACTTAATGTAGCATGCACCAGGCTTAATGAACTCAGGAAACCTGAAGTGGATATCGGTATGTTGCTTGTTGAAAATATTCTCGACAAACAGATTGTTGATCTGAATGGACGGAAACTGGTGAGAGTTAATGATGTAAGACTGGCTACCCTCCCAACCGGTACCTAC
>DATFLA010000527.1:0-8199 GCA_035268305.1 Bacteroidales bacterium
TCATGTTCTCCAATGTGGGTAATTACTCGGTTAACTTCCAGGGTGGAGCCTTAATAGTTATCGACGGAGTAAAAAGAGGCACAGATGCTTCCATACTTAAAAATATTCCTGTAACGGATATTGCCAGGGTAACTGCTACAACAAGTCCTTCGGAACTTCAGAGATACTCTGCCATGAACAGTTCCGGACTTGTTGAGATAGTGACAAAAAAAGGAACAGATGCAGCTGCCAAAGCTGCTGCTGCGAAAAAGAATACCGACATCTTATTCTGGAAACCTGAACTGAGTACAGATACATCCGGTAAGGCTACCTTCAGCTACAGGAATAAAGACGAAGCACAGGATGTAAGCCTGACTGTTGAAGGCATCACCGCGGATGGCTTAACGGGAACCACCACAATACATTACAAAGTGAAATAATAAAAAGGATGTCCCACAGGCTGAAAACAATTATTCATTACCCTGTGGGACATCCTCTCAAAAAAACCGGAGCCGGTATTATCAGTTTATTAAAGCAGCAAGAGCTGCTCCTACCAGGCTACTCTGTTTTACTTCTGTAAATTCGTAATAACGTTTCTTATCACTGTCAAGGTAGGTATCGAGGTGTTTTTCAAAATACTTTCGCAGGTTATGCATTTTATAGAATGTGGTACCTTCCACGGTAATCAGTATCGGACGATCTGAGGACTTTCCTTTGCCTGTTTTGAGGATGATTGCTGCTATACTCACTGCAACAAGCTTGGCTGCCCTGTCAACTATATTATCAATTATGTCGGCACAGTTTTCCCTGTCTGCTTTTTCCGTAATACACCCGTGCAGCGGAGAGCTTCCTGAAGAAGGATTAGAAAGGAAATTATTCACCTCTTCGGAGCTGAGACTGTTTAATGAAAGAATACCTGTTGAAGCCAGCGATGAGAACACATCTTCAGTTGCAGCGGTCTTAAGTGCCAGCAGACAGAGTCCGCCGAGGTATCCTCCGGCTATCATCTTTTCAAACTTATGAACCCCGGGATCTGTTGTTGAGTTATCAAATGCACTGTCGATGTCTGTCTGGTATATTTTGCTGAAGTTGCCCGATTCGATATTTATTATCTGGCTCTTTGTCTGGTCAAGCTCTCCCTTTTTGACAATATTTCTGTTGCTTTCAATATAGCAGCCATTGGTTCCTGTTCCGAGAATATACCCTATAAACGAATCGTATTCTTTATTAACAGATGCTGATTTTCCTGCAAGCAGGGTGGCCACGGTGTCATTGAGCAGCACAATCTGTTTTTCCGGAGTGCCAAGTGTCTCGAGAAGGTTCTTTCCAATCAGCTGGCCGATGACGCCGGGAGCCAGTACCTCCTTGACGAAACGAACGAGGATACCGTCTTTATTGGGAAGTATTTCCGTAGGATAAGAAAAGCAAAAACCTATTCTTTCAACATCTTTTGTCAGATCCTTTATGTAACCGGCCACAGTTTCGAAGAATTCTTCCTTTGAAATCTCACCTTCAAGACCCGGCATTTTATCATTTACAACACTGTTTATCTCGAGCTTATTGTTTTTATTAAACAATATCCTGGCTGCCCTGAAATTTGTTCCGCCTGCATCTATTGCCACCACAGGAGTTTCTTTCAGAAATTTATTGTCGGCCTCAATATATGTTGGTATCATAGCCAGGGAACTGTTTCCTCCTCCAAGGCCTTCTGTCATTTCGGAGGTAAAGTTATCAACCATTTCCTGCATGTTTATGTCTCCGGATCTCAGTTTATGCTCCTTAAGGAACTCTTCGCTTTTCTTCATATGTAAAAGTATTTTGTTTTAAATCGTACTGAACCCAAACAAATTGAAATATTACCTGTAAACAGGACCTTTCTATGGAATGATATGGGTTTCAGAGTATAATCAATAAGTTATGAAATTCATTATAAAAATATTATGGAATAAAAATAAAGAAATATTCTTTTCCGGCAATCTTAAAATCAATAATCGTTTGTCTGGTTCATTTAATTCCAGGTCTCTGCACCGGGTAAAAATGCTGGACCGCTACTTCATATAGTGCATCATGTTAAGGATATTTCACGAAAGCAGTCCGGATTCTCCGTTCATTGTCTTATATTTATAGAATAAAATAACCCTTGTACGTAATTTATAAAACACCTGACCATGCGACCGAAAGTATCAATACTGTTTTTTGTTCTATTTTATACGGCGATACAGGCCCAGACTGTTCCACAGCTCCCCGTTGAGAAAATAAACCCGGGGCTCTTCAACAGCCGATGGCATGCCGCCTGGATTGCTCACCCGACAGCATCGCTTCTCGACTATGGTGTTTTTCATTACAGGAAAACATTCAACCTCGGTACCAAACCCGGTGAATTTATCATAAACGTATCGGCTGATAACCGCTACAGGTTATTCGTAAACGGCACTGAGGTATGTTACGGACCTGCAAGGGCCGACCTCGAACACTGGTCGTATGAGACTATAGACATAGCACCTTTCCTTAAGAGCGGGAAAAACCTCATAGCAGCCGAGGTTTGGAACTTCGGCAAGCTGAAACCCTGGGCCCAGTTCACAATACTCACTGCATTTATTGTTCAGGGCAACAGCAAAACAGAAGAGGTTGTAAATACAGATACTTCCTGGAAAGTAATAAAAGATGAAGCTTACACCCCTGCCCCTGCCTCCTCCGGTGAGACCCTGGGGGCCTTCACAGTAGTGGGTCCGTGCGATAAGGTAGATGCCTCACTATACCCGTGGGGCTGGGAAAAGCCAGGCTACGACGACAGTAAATGGCTTAAGCCTGTTACTCTTTATTCTGCGCACTCACATGGATATGGTTCTGATATCAACTGGGAGCTTACTCCCCGAAAAATCCCTTTCATGGAACAGAAGCAACAGTATTTCGGCAAGGTAAGGCGCTCAGAAGGATGTGAGGTTCCCGGTGGTTTCGTTGAAGGGAAAGAGGAATTAACCATACCATCAAACAGCAAGGCTACAATATTGCTCGATCAGTCTGTTCTGACAACAGGATATCCTGAACTTGTTGTATCAAAAGGGAGAAACAGCACAATAAAAATGACTTATGCGGAATCGCTTTATGACTCCAAAAATGAAAAAGGCAACAGGAATGCAATAGAAGGTAAAAAGATAATAGGCTATTCTGATTATTTCCTTCCCGACGGAAACACGGGCAGGACATTCCGTCCACTCTGGTTCCGGACATGGAGATACCTGCAGATGGACATTACAACAGCTGGCGAACCGCTTGTCATAAACAGTTTCTCAAGCAAATTTGCCGCCTACCCTCTGAAAGAAAATGCCTCTTTCGATTCGGACCTGCCCGGACTGAAAAAGATATGGGAGACAGGGTGGAGGACGGCCCGGCTGTGCGCCAATGAGACTTACTTCGACTGTCCCTACTATGAACAGTTACAGTATATAGGCGACACCCGGATACAGTCTCTTATCTCACTTTATGTCTCAGGTGACGACAGGCTTGTAAGGAATGCACTGACAGACTTCAATGAGTCACAGTTCTTTGAAGGACTGACAAGAAGCAGATATCCGTCTGCCAGTCCGCAAATAATACCCCCTTTCTCACTTTACTGGGTCGATATGGTTAATGACTACTGGATGCTGAGAGACGATCCCGTATTTATTAAAGCTTTCCTGCCCGGCATTGAAAATGTCCTAGGGTGGTTCGGCAGGCGGACAGACCCGGTGACAGGGATGCTTGGCAAGGTGGATTACTGGAATTTTGTTGACTGGGCCGTTGAATGGCAATGGAGTAATGAAACAGGTTTCGGAGGTGTTCCGAAAGGAGGTGCCATGGACGGAAATTCTTCCATCCTGTCGATGCAGTATGCATATGCCGCACAAAAGGCAGCTGAACTGTTCAGGTATTTCGGAATGACTGAAAAGGCAGAAAAATATGAAGAGACAGCTGAGCATCTTACAAAGGCAGTATATGATGAATGCTGGGACAGCTCGAAAGGATATCTTGCCGATACGCCCGATAAGGATGAATTCAGTATGCATGCCCAGATCTTCGGAGTGCTGACCAATACAATACCTGAGAAAGAACAGAAAGCATTCGTAAAGCGATTTATGAATGATAATAGTCTTATTCAGCCTACTATGTATTTTCGTTTCTACCTCACACAAGCTCTGAAAAAGACAGGTCTTGCGGATCAATACACTGAAACACTCGGGCTGTGGTACGATATGCTCGGCAAAGGGCTGACAACATTTGCCGAGAATCCTGATCCTGCCAGGTCGGACTGCCATGCCTGGAGTGCAAGTCCCGATTACGATTTCCTGGCTACTGTGGCCGGAATACGTCCGGGATCACCCGGTTTTAAGACAGTTGATATGGAACCGGCTCCCGGGAAACTGAATTATATAAAAGGACAGATGCCTCATCCTGAAGGGATGATAACGTTCGACCTTCACAGGAAAGGAAGTGAAGGCCTTACAGGAACAGTTGTCCTGCCCAAAGGCATAACAGGACATTTTACCTGGAACGGAAAAACAACAGACCTCAAAGGGACAACAAATATTGATATGTGACCGGCTGCGGATAATTACAAGGTCAAAAAACATACTGGTCCTGCCACATCTGAAAAGAGTCTGCAATAACAGGTACAAACTCTCTGAATCAGTTAATTTTTAGGCGGCGGCGATACATACATCACGTCCTCTTTCATCTTAACTGTTTCCTTATGCCTGTTTACAAGGATGATACCAAGAGCAATAAGAATACCAAGGATAAGTAAAAGGAGGAAGGGACCGCTCCTGAATAACTCAAAAATAAAATAGTCTTTTTTCATACCAGACTAATTTAAATTGAAACGAAAAGTATTTCCGGTTAAATGGTTAATAACCAAAGTTAATAATTTCCCTGAAATATTATCAATCCCTGCCGTTTAAACAAAAAGATGCAGTTTTTTTTCAACCCATACCAGTCCTGCTCTGCTCCCGGTAAAACCCGGAGAGCCTTATTTCATGTATAAGACAGCTTAAAGCCCGGAGTGGAGGATTTATATGTATTATCCGCAACCGGATCCTTCCATATAAGCTGGTCTTTAATATTATCGCTCAGCCTGTAATGTTTCCTTTGTGCTTCAATCGTTTCACCTATCACCTCAATCCTGTCAAGATCACCGTTAAAAGGTCCGGTGTTTGTACAGAAATTAAGATAACCTATGTCTGCAAAATCTATTCCCATCAGCTCAATACCAACCCTGTCGGCAGACAGCCAGTCGGTGCCAGCCACGCAGACACGATGATCGACAGGAGTCCCGTCATTAGGACCATTCCCTTCCATTCCTTCAAAACCGTCAATAACAGCAAGATGCGGATGAAGATGCTGCGACATTGAATAAAGGTTGTAATTTATGCCACGGAAGCCACTACCGTGCATTATAGGTTTATCGCTTTTTGCTCCGGCTTTTCGTGATGAATCAAATGTAAATCCAGGGTCCTTTACAGGAGCTCCCAGGACTATATTTTTTAGGGAGAGAGTAGCAAGAACCCTGTCGTGTGTCTTCATACGTGCCACCGATACAATATACGAATCAGGATCAAGCATCAGATGCGACATCCTCACAGGATGAGGTTTGAAGTCCTTTTCGTCAAAAACCCAGATAGTATCATAAGGCTGCCGGTCGAGATCCATCATTTTAACATTATACCTGGAAGCCAGCCTGAAATAACCAAAGTTCTCAAAACCATCAAGTGTGGGACCATTGGCCGCCGACTCCGCTATTATAACATTCCCGGCTTTGTTTATTGATTTCAGGAATTCAAGAATACCCTCCAGTGTATCAACATGGGTGGAAGCAAGCTGCAAGTTTATATTTACAATATTGGGCTTCAGAATAACTCGTTTGTTGCCTATAGCATTGCTTATCTCTGCTGCAAAAGGCTGAAGTGCACGGAAAGCCATATCGGCCCTGTTATTCCCTGAAGTGATGGCTACCTTTGATGAAGCCGGGGGATTAAAAGCAGAAGTGGCAAAAGCTCCCACAGGCCTGGCGTATGCAGCTGCTACGCCACCAATAACAGATGTTTTGATGAAGTTACGTCTCGTAAATTTTGTCATGATAGTAGGTTTTTGGCTTTAACAAACCTACAAAACTTTTTGTATAAAATGAACAGTAACACCCGTGCTATGATGTATTAATTTGTTGCATTTTTATACACAGCATTGTCTAAATATTTTACACATATGATATCTCCTTAAAAATTACAACACTGATTATATGAGCATTACAACAATGGCACGTTCTTTGGCATAACAATAATGACGTCAAAAAAAAATATCATAAAGAACGAAGAATAAAAAAACAAGAAATGGGAAAATTAAAATGGATATTATCACTTATGCTTATCCTGTGTTACGGAGAGATATACGCCCAGGTAAAACAATGGACACTGGAGGATTGTATAAATTATGCCATAGACAATAATATAGGACTTCAGAGGCAGCGACTTCAAACACAAACCGCTGAAGTAAACCTGCTCAAATCGAAAATGGATCTTCTGCCTTCACTCAATGCCGGATCAGATGCGAGTATTCAATATGGAAGGTCTATAGATCCTATTACGAACGGTGTTACCTTCCTTCAAAACTTCAGGAACGGTTATCAATTGTCTTCAGGACTTACTTTATTTAATGGTTTTACTACAATTAATACCATAAGCGCCAATAAATTTATGCTTAAAGCCGGTCTGGAAAGTGAGAAGATAGCCAGGAACACTCTTATTGTAGATATTATGGGACAATACTACCAGTACCTGTATGCAAAGGGACTTGAGAATGCCTCAAAAATGCAGCTTGATCTTTCCGAAAAACAACTTTTCAGGATTCAGAAAATGGTAGAAACAGGAAAAGAAGCATTATCAAAAGAATATGAAATGGAGAGCCAGGTATCTGCTGACAAGCTATCCTACACTATTGCTCAAAGCTCTTCCAGCAAGGCACTTACTACACTAAAGCAAATGCTTCAGCTCGCACCGGGTACGGAATTTGATCTGGCTATGCCGGATGTGGAGCATATCCTGATAGTTGATAGTAATTACAATACTGACAGTGTTTATGCACTTGCTTCGCAGAACCTGCCGCGTCTGAAAGAAATTGAATATGAACTAAGAGCCTCAAAGAAACAGGTTGCAGCAGCAAAAGGGAAACTTGCCCCGAGTATATCAGCCGGAGGTCAGATTTTTACAGGGTATTATACACTTCTTAATGATACCACTTTTCACAGCTCTTACTCTACTCAGATGAAGAACAACTTCGGCCAGGCAATAGGCATTTCTGTAAATATCCCGATCTTCAATAATTACTCCACTGCAAGAAATATTAAGCTTGCCAAGATTAAACGTAATGATAATGAACTCAGGCTCGAACAGGAAAAAAACAATCTTTACACAGATATCGAAAACGCATGTCTGAACTTTAACAAAGGCAAAGATGAATATGCTGCAGCCAGCTCAAACTATAACTTTAATGTTAAATCATTTGATGCTGTGCAAAAGAAATTTGAAACAGGACTTATTGATGTAACAAGCTATTCCCTTGCTAAAACGACTCTGTTTAAAGCAGAGACAGAAGCACTAAGGACAAAATTACAGTTGGTTATAAGAAAGTTAACAATACAGTTCTATTCTACCGGAGAGTTTGTAAATATTCTGAAATAACAGGAATAAAAAGGTAGGTTAGGATATCAGGGAACTAAAAATCCCTGTCAGTAAAAAAGAAAAATAATATTAATAAATAAAAATTGTCAAAATGGATACTCCTCTTGAAACAATGGATAAAGCGATCCCGAAGAAAAAGGGTCTTAAGAAGAAGCATATTGGATATGCAGCTGCTGCGCTTGCCGTAATTATTCTCATATATATGGCTTTTTTCGCCGATCGAACTTCAACCTACAAGGTTGATAAGGATAAACTCATCATTGAATCTGTAACAGAAGGTCAGTTCAATGATTACATAACTGTACCGGGCACCGTGGAACCTATAAGCACAATAGTCCTCGATGCCCAGGAAGGCGGAAGAGTTGAGGAGAAGCTCGTTGAAGAAGGTGCCATGGTTAAGAAGGGAGAAGTGATCTTAAGACTGTCCAACCCCGATCTTTATCTTAACATCCTTAACAGTGAAGGACAGCTTGCAGAGAAAGAGAATTTCCTCAGGAATACACAGATAACA
>DATFLA010000528.1:0-2011 GCA_035268305.1 Bacteroidales bacterium
AAATCCTTAAACGTGTAAACGCCATTGGGGATGGAATTTATAACGGACCTCATTATGCTTTCACTGTAATTCAGAAGTTTCACGGATGCTTCTTTGATGGTTTCAAGCCCATATTTCTCAATAGATTCAACAAGTCTGCGCTGTCCAGTGTGTAGTGATGCGAGTTGTGCATTAAAGTCACCTTCTCTTTCAACCGGGTCTCTTGTGGAATTAAGGATCCTGTTGAACAATCCGTCATTAAATTCACCACGGTCGTATAATTTCCCGGGCGAAATTATTAGTCCTTCCTCATGTATTGTCGTGGACAGAGGCATTGAACCCGGTGTTTTGCCACCTATGTCGGCGTGATGTGCTCTGGATGCCACAAAAAATTCGAGTGTATCCTTTATATAAACAGGAGCTATACAGGTTATGTCCGGAAGGTGTGTTCCACCTTTGAAAGGATCATTAAGTATGAAAACATCTCCTTCATTTATATCCTCATTTTCGATTATGGCACTCACCGAAAAAGACATTGAGCCGAGGTGTACCGGTATATGAGCAGCCTGTGCTATCATGTCACCTGATGAGCTGAATAAGGCACATGAAAGGTCTTTTCTCTCCTTTATGTTTGGAGAAAAGGCCGCTCTGATGAGAGTGGTTCCCATTTCTTCCGCAATTGAACTCAGTATATTGTTGAATATCTCGAGCTCGAATTTACTTACTGACATGACTCACCCGATAATAATATTATATACAAAGGTATCCTACACAGAAATTAACTGTGGATTCAATAAAGGAAAATACAGATCAGTAACTTTATTTTATTAAAGTGAGCGTGTTCAGCCCAGTGCTTCTTTGAGTGTTTCCCCCATTTCAGCGGGGCTCTTGCAAATCCTTGCGCCTGCTTTTTCCAGGGCCCTGAACTTGTCCGCAGCGCTGCCAGAGCTGCCTGATATTATTGCCCCGGCATGCCCCATGCGCTTTCCTTTTGGGGCTGTGGATCCGGCTATGAAGGCTGCTACGGGTTTTTTAAAATTATCCTTTATATATTCCGCGGCTTCTTCTTCCTGGTTACCGCCGATTTCACCAATAAGGACTATCCCATCGGTGTCCGGGTCCTTAGCGAACATTTCAAGTGCATCAATGAAGGTTGTACCTATAACCGGGTCTCCGCCTATACCGACACATGTGGACTGGCCTATATCAAGATTTGTAAGTTGCCATACTGCTTCGTAGGTGAGAGTGCCACTTCTTGAAATGATCCCGATTCTGCCGGGTTTATGTATGTATCCGGGCATAATTCCAACTTTTGCCTCACCGGGTGTGATTACCCCGGGGCAGTTAGGACCAATTAGAACAGAGTTGGTGTTTTTAAGGTAATTTTTTGCTTTCACAATATCGAGAGTTGGTATCCCTTCGGTAATACATATTATGAGTTTTATGCCGGCATCAGCAGCTTCGATTATAGAATCAAGAGCAAAAGGTGCAGGTACAAAGATCATTGATGTGTTGGCATTTGTAGCTTTGACTGCGTCTTCTACCGTATTATATACAGGAAATCCTTCTACATCCGTTCCACCTTTGCCAGGTGTAACTCCGCCTACTATATCCGTCCCGTAATCTCTGCATTGTGTGGCATGGAAAAGACCGGCACTTCCGGTTATGCCTTGAACAATTACTTTTGTGTTTTTGTTGACTAGGATACTCATAATACGGATAACTCCTCGATTAATATTTTTTGGCAGGGAAATTGATTCGCTATATTAACATAGATGAAAACCTGTTTCAAACTGCCGGATAATGCTACTCTATATTCTGTATCTGTTCCCTCATTTTTTCAAACTCTGAGCGTAAATAAATAGTATAATGTGAAATATCTGCATCCTTCGATTTAGCTGATATTGTACTTGCTTCACGATTCATTTCCAGTATCAGAAAATCAAGCTCTTTCCCGAGCGGACCATTTTTCTTCGTTGTATCCATGAATTTTTCAAGATGTGCTTCGAGCCTTACTATTTCCTCTGTTATG